>NZ_JBNLYC010000039.1:0-37359 GCF_050172015.1 Bacillus sp. GMa5/1
TCCATTTTCAGCCAAAAATATAAATAAAAGGAGGTGTACAAAAATGAATTTACAATCTCTTATAATAGGTGCTCTATCGTTTTTAGCTTCAACTCTTATTTTTTATACCGTTAGTTACGTATTATTATTAGATTTGTTGCCCAATCACGTATTTATTGCCCTTGTCATCCTTTCCGCTCTTATGATTTCTTTTCTTATTACACGAAAATCAATGAATGAGCCATCTGCAAAAGCAAAGTAATAGAGAGGGGTGCTTTCCCCTCTCTATTATCATTTCCTAGGAAAGGTCATATAGATTTGACGAGTTTATATTCATTCCAATCCGTAAGGGCTAATTAAAGTCTCACTTTATCTTTGAAAATTCATTTTTTCACCATAATCTTTAACAATCTGAATTATATTTTGAAACACACCTATTTTTTCTTTTTTACTGTTTAATATTTTCAAATCATAACTTTCGTAATATGTTTCTAATGATTTTAATTGTGATTCTGAAGCGCTTTTTATCGGAACAGTAGCATGTAATTCATATTGCTTATACCCTTCCTTTACTTTTTCACCTAAAATCATTTCACTCTCTTTTGCTCCAATTAATTTTTGAACTTTTTCTGGAAAATTGAGTTGCAAATAATATTCTTGCTCCTTCACTAACTTATTGTATAGTGATTGTGAAATCGTATACCGTACCGTATAATTCACGTTTTGATCGCCTGTTTTAATATGAAACGCGGTAATCTGCAAATCTTTTTTTGTTACTTCCGTTAAAGGGCTTACCTGCATCTCATCTTCTTTTTGTTCTGAGACATTTGGAAATATATCCAAAAGCTTTTCCGTATCTTTTTCATTCAACATATACATAGCTTTCTTATATTGCACCCATCCTCGTCTATCTTCTCCCCTTAACCATGCATAATAAGTTTCTTTTTTCCCATCTCTACTAATTTGTATTTCATATTCAGGTTCACCGAAGCTTCCTGTTATTTCTTGTTTCTCAGCTTTATTCAAAATGTCTATTACTAACTTCGCTTCTGATTCCTGCAACTTTTTCTCTTTATGTTTTTTTTGTATAACGGTTACCCCTATTGTTTCTTTCACTTCATTCACCGTCTCTTCTACTTTTTTTGTTTCTTTTTTCGGTTCAACTTGACCACAAGCTGCTAGTAACATAACAAACAACAACACCAATACATATTTCCCTTTCAAATTAATCCTCCTCTTACGATAAGAAATCCTTATAATCTTCATACATAAAACAAAAACGTGACATCCTATTAAATACGCTATACTAATCATTGAAAGGAGGTCTTTATCATGTCCATTAATTTTCATGATGAAAATAATAAGTACACATATGCAACAAGAAACGCTCATATTTCTTGGGCTGAAATGGTAAAAAACATTACAGAAATACAAAACAAGCAAATAATTGATATCGGCTGTGGTGGTGGGATTTATACGAAAGAACTCGCTCTTATGGGAGCCAATAATGTTGTGGGACTTGATTTTTCAAAAGAAATATTACAAGCTGCAAAAGAAAATTGTAACAACTTTTCAAACATTTCATTCATCCACGGTGATGCACATAATATCCCATACCCTAATGAAACATTCGACATAGTTATTTCGCGTGCAGTTATTCATCATTTACAAGACATTCCTACATTTTTACGTGAAGCTTCTCGTATATTAAATAAAAACGGTGTACTTATTTTACAAGATCGAACAATTGAAGATTGTACAATTCCAGGAAGTCCCGAACACATTCGCGGATATTTTTTCTCTTTATTTCCAAAACTTATTGAAATAGAGTCAAAAAGACGTCCAAAAACCAACACTATACAGACAGAATTACAAAAACATTCTCTTCATGTACTTCCCACACAAACACAATGGGAAATACGAAAAATACATGATTCTGTAGAAACATTATTGCAAGATTTATCTCCTCGAACAGGTCGATCCATTCTATATGAGTTAACAGATGATGAACTTTCTCAACTTCTACAACATATACAGACCGCATTACAAAACGTCTCTCCTATTATTGAAAGAGATCGATGGACAATTTGGAGCGCCATGAAGTTGTAAGGAAGGAAGCCTCACAAAATAATGTGAGGCTTCCTTTCTTTCATAATCTAATTTTGCAACACTCTTGATATCCTCCACTTCTGGCCTGTGCACTTCCACACTTCGGACATACTAAATATCTAGACTGATTTGTCAACAAACTACCTTTTTGAAAGAGTAAAACTTCTGCTTGTTTAAACGAACGCGAATAATATAACCACATAAAACCAATTATAGCAATAATGCCAAATAATACTCCCATCGCAAGCATTTCAGTCACCTCTTTTGGTTTGTTCTTTCCAGCAAGTGGATTGTTGTATTATTCTCTATAAATTCAAACAATCCCTTCTTCACTCCTATAAATATCAATTTTCTCTATAAAATTTACAATTCTCCGCAAATTTTCACTCCCATTTTACAATTCATCATTTCCTTTACAACAACGAATATCACTTTCGATATTTCCGTATATAAATATATCTTTCAAAAAACATATTGACTTTCTAAAAAAAACATGCAACAATACTGTCAGAATACTTGAATAAAAATTCATTGACGAGAACGAGTACGTTATAGAACTGTTCCCCAGAGAGTTGGCGATTTGCTGAAAGCCAACGTTCAGCGCGTAACCGAAAATCATCTCCGAGAAGTAGAACCGAATGTTACAGTAAGTTCTTACCGGCCGTCCCCCGTTACAAGGAACACGTATCATGTTGTACGTTGCAAAGCCGTATACATATAGATTTATTTCTACATGTGTAAATTAGGGTGGTATCGCGGGTAAATATAACTCGTCCCTTTCTTTAGGGACGAGTTTTTTGTGTTCTTACAAATGAATTTAAAAAAGGAGGAAAAACAATGAACACTGTATCAAAAAAACATATTTTTTTCACGGGTCTTATGCTATTTTCTTTATTTTTTGGGGCAGGTAATTTAATTTTCCCTCCCATGCTTGGCCAAAATGCAGGTGAAAACTTTTGGCCAGCAATGATTGGATTTTTACTAACAGGAGTTGGCTTACCACTACTAACTGTTATCGCAATTTCTCTATCTGGAAATGGAATGCAGCAACTTGCAAGTCATGTTCATCCATTATTCGGAATTTTCTTTACAGTAATTGTATACATTTCTATCGGTCCATCTATGGGCATCCCACGTGTTGCAAATGTCGCTTATGAAATGGGTGTTAGTTCTTTCTTACCAGAAACAATCCGCTCTAGCAGCCTAGTGCTATTTGTATATACAATCATCTTCTTTACTATCGTATTTTGGCTGAGTTTGAATCCATCTAAACTTGTTGATCGTATTGGAAATGTATTAACACCTATTTTATTACTCTCTATTTTCTTATTGTTTGTTAAAAGTGTATTTACACCACTTGGGCAATCAGGACCAGCAATGCAAGAGTATCAAACTTCTCCAATCTTCAAAGGCTTTATGGAAGGCTACTTAACAATGGACACTATTTCAGCACTTGCATTCGGAATTATCGTTGTAAATGCAATTCGCTCTAAAGGTGTGAATGATCGTAAGTCCATTGCCATCGCCACAGCAAAAGCAGGGCTTATTGCCGCTACAGGGCTCGTACTTGTATACGGTGCACTCGGCTGGCTTGGGGCAACTAGCGTCTCGCTCGGATATGCAAAAAATGGCGGACAGCTACTTACTGTTATCGTACAACAATTATTCGGTCCATACGGTTTGCTCCTATTATCTCTTATCGTTACACTCGCTTGTTTAACGACATGCGTTGGACTCGTATCTGCGTGCAGCCAATATTTTTCAACATTATTGACTACATTTTCATACAAAACGTTCGCGAGTATCATTTGCGCATTAGGATTACTAGTTGCCAACTTAGGTTTAACGAAAATTATCGCAATCTCTGTTCCAATTCTACTTGTTGTGTATCCAATTGCGATTGTACTCGTACTACTATCATTACTTCATAAATACTTCGGTGGATATCGCTCTGTTTATGTAGGTGCTTTAATTGGAGCAGCTGTAGTGAGCGTATTTGATGGATTAAAACAAGGTGGTATTTCAGTTTCATTTATCACACCATATTTTGAATTTATCCCTTTATATAATGAAGGAATCGGCTGGCTAATACCAGCATTAGCAGGAGCTCTTATTGGTCTTGCAATGGCTAAGTTAAGCGGTACGAAAAAAGTTCCATTAGTAACCGAATCTCACGAAGTAAAAGCCTCCTAAAAAAACTCCCAAAAGGGAGTTTTTTTACATTTGATACGCAGTATGATTAAAACTGCTTATTTTATAAGCCTTCGTATAATATTCAATATTCGTATCAACTGTTTCTACCTTGACAACATCATAGTGCTCTTCTTGCTTTACTAAAAATAAATAGTATTCCTCTGTAGCCTCAATAATCGCAATTTTATCTGTTTCAACATTATATTGTTCACAAAGCGCTTGTAATGCGTTCACATAATCCCCTAATTTTTTAGACTTATCCATTCCGAATATAGTTTGAACTAACATATACATTCTCCCCTTTATATGTACTGTTAACACCTCAATGATAACGCTTACATTATTTATCGTCAATAAAAACATTCAATAGTTTTAACGCCAAATCTATATTGTATCGAGCCAATAATCAGCGAGAAATTCCCCGCCAATTAAAGTTTCACTTTATCCCGCATTAACTGCCCGTAAAAGCCCGATTGGTGAGGGCTGATAATCAGTGGGGGAGGAACAACCTCCCCACTGATTAAAGTTTCACTTTATCACTTCGTTAATTGATGCCTAAATGCATAAATAACCGCCTGAGTACGGTCACTTACATTCAATTTATTTAATATATTACTCACATGTGTCTTTACCGTTTTCAGTGCAATAAATAACTCGTCCGCAATCTCTTGATTACTTTTTCCCTCTGCGATTAATAACAAAATCTCAAACTCTCTTTCCGTTAAATCATCATGCAAAGGTTGCTCTTTCTTTTGACGCATACGGGACATCATTTTCCCGGTAACTTTCGGCTCTAATACTGTTTCTCCATCATAAGTAGCTCGTACAGCATCAGCAATATCACTTGCTCTTGATGTTTTTAATAAGTAACTGGTCGCCCCAGCCTCAATAACAGGATACAATTTTTCGTCATCTAAAAAGCTTGTTACAACTACAATTTTTGCTTCTGGCCATTCTTGAATAATAGCACGTGTTGCTTCGACACCGTCCATCTCATCCATAACAAGGTCCATTAAAATAATATCCGGCCTTAATTGCAATGCTAATTCTGATCCTTTTCTTCCATTCTCAGCTTCCCCTACTACTTCAATATCTGGCTGTGTAGATAAATATGCCGATACACCCATACGAACCATTTCATGATCATCGACAAGCAATACTTTTATCATACTTCTCCTCCTCTCTCAATCATAATCGGTACTTTTACTTCTATTTGTGTACCTTTGGCCGGGAAACTAAGTACCTTGAGTGTCCCACCAATTTCATGAACACGCTCTTGCATCGATCTTAGGCCATATGAACCAGCCTTATTAACCCCTACTTCAAACCCAACGCCGTCATCAATGATTTTTAAAATCGCATATTGATCAATTTTTCGAAGGCGCACTTCTGTTTTCTTTGCCTTCGCGTGTCGCAACGTGTTTGATAGCGCTTCTTGCACAATACGGAATAAATGATCTTCTACACCTTTTTTTAATTCTATTGGCTCAATAAGCCATTCAATTTTCATATGTTGTTTTCGTGATAATTCCGTTAATAATTCCTCTATACCTTCTGTCAGTTTCTTACCTTCCAATTGTACAGGACGTAAATGAAGGAGCAATGCTCTCATTTCTGATTGAGCATTTACAACCATATTTTCAACAAGTTGCAATTGTTTTTTTGTCACATCTGGAAATTCAGTTATTTGTTCATTAATCGCTGACATCATCATCGACATTGCGAAAAGCTGCTGACTTACTGAATCATGCAACTCCCTTGCTAAACGATGCCTTTCTTGAGAAATCGCTTCTTGTCTCATCTCTTCATTCCAATGAGCTCGTTCATTCGTTACTTTTTGAAAGAGTCCAGCTTGCTCCTCTAATCGACGAGCCAGAACGATTACTTTTCGTTCCACTTCATGAAATTCATCATCTGCAGTAAACGAAACATCGCTCGGAAAATTCCCTCGCTCTACTTCAAATAGAAAAGTATTTAATCCTTGTATACGCTGCTCTATATAATAACCGATTGCATATCCTACAATTCCCCCGATAAGTAAACTTGTAGTCATAATAAACAAGCCAATTGGAACAGAAGCGATGGATTCCTTCCATAATAAATCATACACTTGTTGCTCGCTTTTCCATACATATACAATTGTACAAATGAGTGCGATACTAACAGAGGACAACATAGAATAACGAATATACATCCACGAAATATTTTTTTGTTTCTTCATTATACTTTCCTCACTTCCGTGTCGCCTACGACAAGCGAAGAAATAATTTTAATACGTCGAGGAGCCTCTTTATACTGCTCTGTTCTAAATGTAACATTGCGGTTAAACCCTGTCTCTTCATGACCTGGCAAGAGCACACGTCCGACAATAACAGAATGATTTAAAGAAAGTTCAATATCATACGGCACATATAAACGAATATTACCAACGACACCCCGAATAACAATTACCGTTTCCCCTTCTGGAATCATAGCAGTTGTTAAATCTATTTCCACATCACAAGCACCATATTGAACATTAATATCCTCAAGTTCATAAATATGATCCATCATTCGCACATTGCCTACAAACATATTTTTCAAATATGTTTCTGTACGATATATTTGCTTCTCTTCGTCTATAATCCCTTTTTCTTTAATTTCAACCTTCATTGCTTTTTGCTGATGCCCTTGTTGAATCAATTGATAACCAATTAAAGCTAAACAAGCAAATACGACAAGAACAAATGCTGCTGATGAAAATAAGAAAAATAAAAATACGATACCACCAACAAATAAAAATACATTTCCCCGTACATAACGATTCTTTTTACGATAATGCCTTCCAAACATAAGCATAATAAATGCAAAAATGAGACCACCTGGTTCAAAATGTCCAAGTATCATATCAAGAAAAAGACCGAACCCAAATATGATGAGGAGCATCCCCATTAATTGTGTCTTTGAAAAATGTTTCTTCATTTCAGCTCCCCCCTTCTTGTCACATATACATAGAAGAAAAGGCATTGCTTTCCAACACCTTTTCTCCTATCACTATATCATAAGCCTGTTTTATAATATACTACTATTATTTTGTTAACTCTTTCGTTAACGATACATCATTCTTTTCTTTCATTTCACGCTCAAGTTTTGCAATTTTCATATCAAATGTGTCACGCTCATGCTCTTCATTCATACGAGTTTCTAAGTCACGAATATGATCTTCAATCTCTTCAAATCGTAAGAATGGATTATTTTCATCCATTTTATGCATCGCAGTATTCATACGACGATTTGCATGTGCCATATTTTCACGTGCCATTAGTTCCATACGCTTTGCGTGCATTTCTTTTAATTTATTTTTCATTTCAGAAAGACGACGCTCTAACTCATCAATTTGCTCTACAACACCTGCATACATTTCTTCTAATCGAGTTACTTGCCCTTCATAATAAGCTACCTCTTCTAACGCACGTTCGTGCAATTGTAATTCACCTGCTTCTTGAGCAATGATAGCTTGCTTTGATCTTTTATTAACGAAATAACGTGCTTGCTCAAGCTCACGAGCAAAGTTAGATTTTAATGTTTTATGACGCTCAATTAACTTCTCAATTTTTGTTATTTCACGCTCACTATCACGTAAATATTGGTTTAACATCGCAATTGGATTTTTTCTTTCCTTCTCATCTAACACGTTATGAAAATCAGCTAAAATTGCATCGCGTACACGTCCGAATAAAGATTGTTTCATTATAAATCTTCCTCTCTTCTACTTTAATTATAATTTGATTTATTGTTTTAGTTTTTCATTAATTTGTTCCACTCATCTTCAAAGTTGCTATATGATTTAGAACTTTCTGGAGCAGATTCAACAACTACATCTTTTTCTTTTTTCCACTCACGGTATCCGTAGTATAAAACCACTAAAGCAGCGATACCGATTAATGCTGGCGAATGAGAAAGTGCAATGGATAAACCGATTAAACCAACAATACCCCAAGCTAACTTTCCAAAAAATGATTTAGCTCGCACAAATGATTTATAGCTCCAATATACAACTCCTGCTCCGATTGCGAATCCTACAATACCAGCAAGACTACCAAGAGCAATTAAAGCCAAAATACCGGCTGCGATAAACGCTAGAAATTGTTTCATCTTGTGCTTGCCTCCCTTCGATTTGATACTCTTATCTTAACTATTTTTTCATCTTTCCATAACGAGCTTAAGAACCGTTTTTAACTCAGACTTAAGACCGAGTCATATTCAGCCCTTTACGCAAAAAAACGTGCAGAGTCTATCCTCTGCACGTTTTTTAATTACTAACATTCATATTAAATTAAGCTGTTTTATGATACTCTTTTTTCTCAGCTACTTTCGAAAACCTTGGAAACCCAATTAAAATAGAAGCAATCCCACATACTCCAACTAAGATTGGATAAAATGCATATGGCAACAATTCAACCGGAGATAACGCTGCAAATCCTGCTGCCGTTAACATTTGGGCACCGTACGGAATTAATCCTTGCACACAACATGAGAAAAGATCTAATACACTCGCTGATTTACGAGGGTCTATTTCATATTGATCTGCAATATTTTTTGCAAGCGGGCCTGTAAAGATAATTGAAATCGTATTATTCGCTGTACACATATTCGTCATACTCACTAAACCAGCAATACCAAATTCCGCTCCTTTTTTCGAACGAATATTACGTGTTAATATATTCATTAAATATTGAATACCACCATTATATTGGATTAATTCAACCATACCGCCAATTAATATAGCAAGTAATACTAACTCCATCATACCGCCCATTCCAGTCGTTACACTTTTAAAGAAACTTTCTAACGTGTAACTTCCATCTATAAGACCGATAACACCAGATAGTACAGTTCCACCAGTTAATACAATAAGTACATTCCAGCCAAGTAGCGCTGTAATCAGTACTCCTGCGTACGGTAAAATCTTTATCCAATCAAAGCTATGTGCTTTAATCTGCGTGTCACTCCCTGAAGTAACTATTACTAATAGTACAATTGTAATAATAGCTGCTGGTAACACAATTAAAAAGTTCGTTTTAAACTTATCTTTCATTTCTGTTCCTTGTGAACGAACAGCTGCGATTGTTGTATCTGAAATAAATGATAAATTATCACCAAACATCGCTCCGCCAACAACAGTAGCCATTGCAAGCGCAATTGAGATATCAGTTTGACCACTAATACCTACAGCAATCGGCGCTAATGCTGCAATTGTTCCCATTGAAGTTCCCATCGCTAATGAAATAAATGCACCAATAACAAAGATTCCAGCTACGATAAATCCTGGCGGTAAAATAGTTAACGCTAAATTAACAGTTGAGTCTACTCCACCCATTCCTTTAGCAGTTTCAGAAAATGCACCTGCAAGCACAAAAATTAATACCATAATCATAATATCCGGATTTCCTGCACCTTTAGCGAACCGCTCTACTTTCACATTAAAACTTTCTTTACGATTCATCACTAAAGCGACTCCTACAGCAATTGAAATCGCTACAAGTATCGGCAATTTATAGAAATCACCTGTAATAATCCCAGAACCAATAAATAGCGCCAAAAATATCCCAAGTGGTAATAAAGCTAAACCATTTCCTCTCGTTTCTTTCAAAGTACCATCTCTCCCTAGTTTCAACCTTTTTCTAATGAATAACAAAAGACCTCTTCCGATGAGAAGAGGTCTTATACATCTATAAGAAACGCTCTTCTCATCTTTCAAGCACACGCTTGCTGGATTTGGCACAGCACTCTGAAATCGAGTCCGCTGCCGAGGCATCGTAGGGCCAGTCCCTCCGCCTCTCTTTATAAGAAGGTTTCATATTTATTTTTTAATAATAATTTCTTCCCTAACTTTACTCGCTTACAAAACAAAAGTCAATTATTTTTTGTATAGATTTTTTTGGTAATTATACAAAAATTTGAATACAACAATCATTTTAACTTTTCTATTTCTTCTTTTAATATTGAAATCCAATAAAATTCACTATTTTTTATTGTTGCTAATATCCATTTCGTAGTGTACCAAGCTAACTCATACTCTTCCTTCGTGACATCGCCACTTTTATAAGCATCCTCTAGCTCCTCTTCATCTAATACATACACCTTACCGCTAGGTAATAATACTACATCTAAATATAAATCATCAAAATAAGGTAAACCACGATCGTCTATTTTATATTCTTTCGCCACATCGATATAATATTGCACTAATTTTTTCTGATCATCTAACATAGCGGTAATCGCAAAGTTTTTCCCGTCTATGAAATATTGAATCCACGTATACTGATCCGCTGCAATACAAAGTTCTTCACCATCATATTCTTTACAACTAGGCTCTCTCACCTTTTTTATATCCAGTATTCCGAGCATTCCCTCTTCCACTTGCTTAACCGTATAACTCTTTTCTATTAGTCTCTTCCACGAAGAACCGTCACCATATTTACGTTTCATTATGTCTGCTCCTCTTCTATATACAGAAAAGCTCCCACATATTATGTGAGAGCTTGTTCATATTATAATTAAGCCGCTTGACCCTTTTCAGAAATCTCTTTTAAATAAGCTTGTCCTTTTTCAGCGTCATATTGACCTTCCCACTTAGACATAACTACAGCTGCTAAAGAGTTTCCTACAACGTTAACTGCTGTACGAGCCATATCTAAAATACGGTCAATACCAGCAATGAACGCTAAGCCTTCAGGTGGAATACCTACTGTACCAAGTGTCGCTAATAATACAACGAATGATACGCCCGGTACACCTGCGATACCTTTTGATGTAACCATTAATACAAGCAATAATGTAATTTGTTGTGTAATAGATAAATCAATACCGTACATTTGCGCTAAGAAAATAGCCGCAATTGCTTGATATAAAGTTGATCCATCTAAGTTAAATGAATAACCTGTCGGAATAACGAAAGATGTAATTGCTTTCGGACAACCGAATTTCTCCATTTTCTCCATGATTTTTGGTAAAACTGTTTCTGAGCTTGCTGTAGAATACGCTAAGATCAGCTCGTCTTTTAAAATCTTAAAGAATTGGAAAATGTTGATTCCAAATATTTTCGCTGTAAGTCCTAAGACAACTACGACGAAGAAGATCATTGCTCCATATACGACAATTAGTAATTTCCCTAATGGAATTAATGAAGCAAGACCAAATGTAGAAACTGTAACACCAATTAGTGCAAACACACCAAATGGTGCAAATTTCATAACTTGGTTTGTTACGTAAAACATTGCGTCAGCTACACCTTGGAAAAATTGAAGAACTGGTCTTCCTCTTTCACCAATTGCTGCTACACCTAAACCAAATAATACAGAGAAGAAGATAATAGCAAGCATATCTCCGTCAGCTAACGACTTCATAATGTTCGTTGGAACAATATTTACAAATGTATCTGCAAATGAATGACTTTGTACTTGTTCTGTCGTATGTGTATATTTCGAAATATCTGTCTTTGTTAACTGCTCCATATTTACGCCTTTTCCTGGTTGGAAAATATTCGCTATTAATAGACCAACAATAATTGCAATTGTTGTAATAATTTCAAAGTAAAGAATTGTTTTTCCGCCTAGTCGACCTAGTTTTTTAACATCGCCAACACCAGCAACCCCAACAACAATACTTGCTACAACAATCGGTACAACGATCATTTTAATTAATCGGATGAAAATATCACCAATTGGTTGTAAGTACTTCACAACAGCTGGATTATCAAAGAAAATCGCCCCAACCGCAATACCAAGCGCAAGCCCTATTAATATTTGCCATGCAAGTCCTATTCTTTTCATATTTGTTGTAACCCCCTCTTCGATGTGTCACTCTATCTCTCATTCTATCTCTATAAAACTAAGAAATTAAGAGTATTACATATTATTCGACAATTCACTACATTTTGTCCCTGTTAAAAATCATAAATCAAAAATTTAAATCTGACAACAAAATAACTTTGCCCGAACACAAATAATTTTCTTGACAAAAAGCAGACCCATGTCAGAAAACCTAACATGAGAACGATTCCTCACTAGTGTTTTATTAGCTTTCCAAGTAATATTTCACCTCATAAAAACGATTACTTTCCTCCTTCATTTTACAGATGAATCCCAAAATTTACCTTTATGTGCATATGAATAAAATGTAAGCATTATGACAATTACAGTTGAAAAATGATAAATTCCGACAAAACTTAGCAATTTTATAAAATTTTCTTTACATTATGATTACAACGATAGACACCCTTCTTCTTATGATATATAACATTCATAGAGAAAGGAGTCAGACAACTATGAAAAAGAAATTTGCAGCGTTTAGTGTTTTAGCAGCAGGAACGATTTTTGCTTCCCCGTTACTTTCACCCGTATACGCTGAAACAAATCAAGATAAATTATCTAACATTCAATCTGAATTAGAAGGCAAACAAAGTGACTTACAAAATAAATCAGTCGAGAAAGAACAAATAGAAAAAGAAATTCAAGAATTACAGAAGAAAATTGATGAATTAACTACTTCTATTAATAAAAACGAAGCTGAATTAAACGATACAAAAAAAGAAATTAGCAAAACTCAACAAGTAATTGCTGACAAAAAGAAACATATAGAACAATTACAAACAAACATAGATACACGTCAGGAAGTTATTAAACAACGATTACAATCTATGCAAGAAAAACCTCGTACAAATATCATTACAGAGGTACTAACAAATTCTTCAAATATTGCCGATCTTGTTGATAATATGTACTCCGTAAGTTTAATATTAAACAACGATACAGATATTGTAAAAAAACAAACATCTGATCAAAATGCTGTAACGTCAGAAAAAGAGGCTGTTGAGAAAAAAGAACAACAACTGAAAGAATCTGAGCAAAAACTAGAACAAAAACAGCAAGAATTACAAAATAACCAACAACAGCAACAAACTCTTATTAACGATCTACATACGAAAGTAGCAAAAGTAGATTCAGAGATTGAAGGATTAGAAGAATCCAAAGGCATTTTAGAAAATCAACGTCAAGCTGTTCAAAAAGCAATTGAAGAAGAAAAACGGGCCGAAGAAGCTCGTAAAGCGGAAGAAGCTCGCCAGGCAGAAGAGGCTCGCAAACAACAAGCTACTAAATCTGCTCAAGCAACTCAAGCGGCCCCAACACCACATGATACAAATATCGGTGGCTTTATCAAACCAGCAGCTGGATCAAAAACTTCCGGATTTGGTGTACGTTCTTTAGATAACCATAAAGGAATTGACATCGCTGCTTCGGGAACGGTTCCAATTATCGCCGCTGCAGATGGCGTTGTTATTCGTTCAGAATTATCATCTAGTTACGGAAACGTAGTGTATTTATCTCACCGTATAAACGGAAAAACATATACGACAGTATATGCTCATATGAATAGCCGTTCTGTATCGAATGGACAAACTGTAAAACAAGGCGATCAGCTTGGATTTATGGGGAACACGGGCCAATCATACGGACAACATTTACACTTCGAACTTCATCTTGGAGAATGGAATGTCGGCAAGACAAACGCAGTTGACCCATCTCCTTATATCGGATTATAAAAAACCTCGGTGCCTACCGAGGTTTTTTATTTACACTTCACACAATATAGGCATTCTACATAGACTATAACTAAATGCCTATAGTTTACGGGGTGATCAATATGAATACGCAATTACAACAAAAAATAGAAGAAGCTAGAGAGACGTATATTGGCCGGATATTTACATTTGGCGGCTCAGTATTATTTTTAATCGGTTCATTCCTTGCAGTCACTACAGCCTATAAAGCATATAATCGTTTATTACACTCATCAACATCCACATAAAAAAAGACGGGAGATCCCCGCCTTTTTTTATGCAAACATTTTAAATACACCTATCGCATTTAAAAATACAATTATTACAGTTACCGGAATAACATAACGAAGTAAGAAGAACCAAATGTTAAATAACGTTTTCCCCTTCGTTTCCGTCACTTCTAATTCTTTCATCAATAACTCTTTACTCATTTTATTTGGTACAAATAATGAAATAGCTAGTACTCCTAACGGCAGCAATACGTTACTGACCGAAAAGTCGACTAAATCAAAGAATGTTTTCCCAAATATTTTCACGTCACTCATAATCCCAAATGATAACGCCGATGGAATACCGACTGCAAAAATAAGAATGCCAATTAATAATGATGCTGATGGACGCTTCTTCTCATTACCTTTCGCAACAGATGCTACTACAATTTCAAGCATTGAAATTGCTGATGTTAAAGTCGCAAAGAAGAATAAAATTAAAAACATAATAAAGAAAAATTGACCAAATGGTATTTTTGCAAATACTGCTGGAAGGACGATAAACAGTAGTCCTGGTCCTTCAGTCGGTTTAACTCCCAACGCAAAAATCGCTGGGAAAATTGCTAATCCTGCAAGTACTGTAACAAAAACCGTTAAACTTACAATAGATGTTGCTGATTTCGCTAAATGTTCTTCTTTCTTTAAATACGAACTATACGTTACCATTACCGAGGCACCTACAGTTAGCGAGAAGAAAGATTGTCCCATCGCATATAAAATCGTATCTGCTGTAAGCTTTGAAAAATCTGGCTTTAAGAAGAACTCTACTCCAGCAAAAGCACCATCGAGTGTTAGCGCACGAACAATAATCGCAATAAATAAAATAAATAATAGCGGCATCATGTACTTACTTGCCTTTTCTATACCTTTCTCTACACCTTTACTTACAACAAAAATCGTACAAAGCATAAAGATAAATTGTGCTCCAATCGCGCTTAATGGATTTGAAATCGTTTCACCGAACAATTGTCCATAATCAGCTGCTCCATTCCAGAAACTTCCTGTCACACTATAATATAAATAAAGTAAAATCCATCCACCTACAACACTATAAAAAGATAGTACACTAAAACAAGTAACAACTCCCATACGACCAATCCAAGGATATAATTTGCTATTTGGCACTAGTACTTTATAAGCTGTAACCGCCTCTTTTTGCGTGCTACGTCCAATAACAAACTCCGCTATTAGAAGAGGCATACCTATAAATAAAGTTAATAGTAAAAATACAAGGAAGAATGCGCCTCCCCCGCCATTACCTGCAACATATGGAAATTTCCATATCGCACCAAGACCTACTGCGGCTCCGGCTGCTGCGAGTACAAAGCCTATTTTCGACGTCCATTGCTGTGTTTCTTTCATCATAAATTCTCCTTTTCTGAATATTTAAATTTTTGTTAATTATACACTTTCATTTCATACTCGCACACCTCCTTTAGAAAATAAAAAAGTCCCCTACACGCAAATATGCATGTAGAGGACGATATATGTAATATAAATACCGTGGTACCACCTCAATTGGATTGATAAATCCCACTTGTTCAAGTACAGGAATAATTCCGATACTCTATCCTTTTAACGGCGGAACCCGGGTTGCCTACTACAATGTTCAACATACCTCTCGCAAGCCCATTCTGTATATTTTATCGTACCGGGCTCCCACCTAACCCCAGCTCTCTGAACGCATCAAATATACGTACTCTTCTTGCTCATCGATTTTATCTATTGAAGTTACTTGTGATTATAAATTATATTTTTATATTTGTAAAGCTCACTTTATCTTTTATTATTTTAAAATCTTTTCCTCTAATTCTCGTAAAAAACTTTCTCTTTTCCCCTCGTTTTGCACATATACTGATTTTAACACTTCTTGGAGCAATATATTTCGTGCCCTCTTTTCTAACTGTAAATCTTTTAACTTCAACCTTACTTCATATAAAAAATCTAAATAGGATTTATATGTCTCATCATATTTATTTGCAATATCATCTCGAATTTTTTTTGCGAGCTTAGGGCTCGCTCCCCCAGTAGAAACTGCTATATTAAGTAAACCACGATGAATTGCTGCCGGAAAATGAACATTACCACTTTCCGGATTTGTAATAACATTTACTAATTGATTCTCGGCGGCATCTTCAGCAACTTGTTCATTTAATATTGAATCACTACTCGCTGCAACAACTAAAAAAGCACTTTTAATATCACTTTTCTCATATTCTCTTTGATACCAACGAATTTTCTTTTCTTCCACAAGTTTTACTAAATTCGCATCTAATTCTGGACTTATCACAACTATATCCGCACCCTGTTTGAGTAAAGGAATAATTTTAAATCCTGCAACTTTTCCCCCACCAATAACAACAACGCGTTTCTCATTAACTCGCACTGTAAGTGGATACATACTGATCTCCTTTCAATAACTCCGTCGTTTTCTGAATTAACATATCTTGAAACGCTTCATTCTTCCCTAAATATGGACTGATTTTTATCTCTCCCAATTCATATTGGCGCACTTCTTTCTCAATATGTTTCATAAGTAAACCTGTAAATAACAAGTAAGGCAGTACAACGATGTTCTTTTCTTTTTGTTCTACAACTTCCTTTAACTTCTCCTCAAATTTTGGCTCTGCAGCCGCTAAATAACAAACTTCTACTTTTTTAACCTTCTCTTTTGTTTGAAATAAAGAAGCAATCCAGTTTATATCTCTTAATACTTCAGGATCACTGCTCCCTCTTGCAACAAGAAGTAACGTCACTTCATTTTTATCTTCCTGTTCGATGCCACTTCCGCTATACACCGATTTAACAAGTGTTTTTGATACACCAAACGGATTACCATAGGTCACTTTAACATCCGAAAATTGATTAGTTAACTTTTCCAATTCAAAAGGGATATCTTTTTTTACATGCCCTGCCGCTAATAAAAAAACAGGGATAGCAATAATCTCAGTGGCCCCACGCTTCACACATGTACGAAAACCATCTTCAATAGAAGGATTCGCTAACTCTAAAAAACAAACTTCTTGAATAGTCGCTTCTATACGGCTCATACACGATGTAATAAATTGAATCGCCTCTTCTTTCGCTGTCTTCAAACGACTTCCATGACATATATATAAGACGGCTTTCATTTTACAACACTCCACTTACTTGATAAGCATTTTCTGTCTGCTTCTCAAACCAATGAATTTTTTCTCTAAAACGGACAACCTCTCCAATTACAATCATACTCGGATTTTGAATTTGCTCTTTTTTCGCAACATCTACAATTGTCCCTAACGTTCCAACAACTGTGCGTTGCATAGACGTCGTCCCCTGCTCAATAATAGCAGCTGGCGTACTTTTATCTTTTCCATGCTTCATAAGTTGCTCACATATGTAGGGCAAATTACTAATCCCCATATATACCGCTAAAGTCTCTACACCTTTCGCTAAACTCTCCCATTTCACTTCTTCAGCACCTTCTTTCCTATGCCCAGTCACAATAGCAAAACTTGCACTTGCATCACGGTGCGTCACTGGAATGCCCGCATAAGCAGGAGCAGCTATTCCAGCTGAAATACCAGGAATGATTTCAAATGGTACACCTTGCTTTGCTAATGCTTCAGCTTCTTCTCCCCCTCTACCAAACACAAATGGATCGCCGCCCTTAAGCCTCGTTACAACTTTTCCTTTTTTCGCATACTTAATAAGAAACGTGTTAATTGTCTCTTGCTTCATCGTGTGATAATTCGGGAGTTTTCCACAATAAATTAAATCCGCGTCAGGCTTTGCGTGTGAAAGCAGCTCTTTATTCACAAGTCGGTCGTATAAAATAACATCTGCCTTCTCAATACATTTCAACCCTTTAACAGTAATTAAATCTGGATCGCCAGGACCCGCTCCAACAATATAAACCTTTCCCATCATCTCTCCTCATTTCTTCTATTAAAATGAAACTTCCATTCGTATATAAGAATGGAAGTTTTTATTTTTTCGTATTACTGATCTCTACTCATGAATAACAAATGCCGCACCTTTTCGAATCTTCTTTTTTTCAAACAAAGAAATCTCTTTTACCTCTGGCAACGGTAAAAAATGCTTTTCAAGCTCAATCTCCGCAAGCTTAAATGCCTGTTCTTCACTTTGAGCAACAACAACTATCGGAACAATATCACTCACTAATACAGCTTCAAATCGATATAAATCCATATCGTCCCTCCTAAGACGCTATGACTTCTTCTAACACGTTATTTAACGCTATTTGTAATGTATCTACACCAACACGACCTACAAAATCATAAAATGTCTCGACTGGTAATTTATTCTCTTTGAAATAACTTATAAATGATGCGAGTACATCAGGTAGATCCTCGCCATCTATTTTTCCTTTTAACTTTTGATTGTAGGCACCGCCATCTAACAATGTTCCACCTACGTATATTTCAAACGCTTCAACAATGCCTTTTTCCTTCGTTTTCATTTTCACCCCTTGTAACCCAATGTCAGCAATTTGACGTTGACCACATGAATTCGGGCAGCCTACCATATGAATTCGAACTGGAACATCGAGTGCAATTTGTGTATCTAAGTATTCTGCAATTTGACGTAATCTTTCTTTCGTTTCTACTAGTGCAAGATTACAATATTCAATACCGGTACATGAAACCGCATGACCAATAAATGATTTCGGGCTAGCAGATATCGCTTCAAACAGCGGTTCACTAAGTAATCCTTTTACATTTTCCGGAGGAACGTTCGGAATAATGAAGTTTTGCGAGTTACATGTACGAATTTGTCCATTTCCATATTGCTTTGCGATTCTTGCAACCTCAAACATTTCTTCTGCATGTAAACGACCTACCGGTACATTAAAACCTACATATTTTAATCCCTTTTGTTTTTGGTCTTGAACACCATAAAAATAGCCTGCATTCCATCCTTTGAGTGCACTTTCCCCTTTACTTTGTAAAGGCCCTGTATACTCTATTAGTTTCTCTTTAAATTTCTCTGCTCCCCAGTCCGCAATAAGAAATTTCAAACGCGCTAAATGACGTTTCTCACGATATCCAAAATCACGGAATATAGTAGCAATTGCAATCGCCACCGCCTTCACTTCTTCTGGTAAAACGAATACATCTAATTCCTCAGCTAAATACGGACGGGCTGATAATCCTCCACCTACTTTTATATGAAAACCAACTTTTTTCTCACCATCTATTTCTTTCGTAGCAGGTGTAAATGCAACACAGTTAATCTCTGCGTTTGCTGAATTATAAATATTAGAACTAATAGACATTTTAAATTTACGTGGCAAGTTAGAAAACTCTTCATTATGTTGGAAGTAATCATATACTTCTTTTACAATATGCGTTGTATCAAATAGTTCATTTGCATCAATGCCAGCAAGCGGATTACCTGTAATATTACGCGTTATATCACCACACGCTCCAGCTGAAGATAACCCAACTCTTGCTAACCTTTTAAAAATATCTGGAATTTGCTGAATTTCTAACCAGTGAAACTGAATCGCCTGTCTCGTCGTAATATCTATTACATCACGTCCATAATCTTCAGCGATAGAAGCAAGTACTTCTGCCTGTGCATTTGTAATAATCCCTGACGGAATATTTACCCGCATCATAAAATAACCAGCTTCTTTCGGTCTTTGTAAATACAAGCCTGCCCATTTAAAGGCATCCCACTCTTCTTTCGGAATAGATTCGAAACCATTTTCCGCATAGTAAGGAATATCATTAAAAATTTCTAAGCCATCTTTTTCTAATTTATTTTTCTCGGTCTGATTTAATTTTTCATTGTTAGCCCATACTTTTTCATAACTCATTGTTTATCCCCCTATATAAAACTACGCTCTTGTAAGTACTTCACGATTTGTTCTGCACATTCTTCAATAGAATATTTATGCGTTTCTACAATTAATTCCGCTTGCTCTGGCTCTTCATAAGGCGAATCAATACCTGTGAAATCCTTAATATCACCTTTTCTTGCCTTTTTATAAAGTCCTTTCGGATCACGTTTCTCACACTCTTCAATCGGACACTTCACAAAAATTTCAATAAATTCATCTGCCGCTAATAAATCTCTTACTTGTTTGCGGTCTACTCGAAATGGTGAAATAAATGCTGTAAGGACAACTGCTCCTTGATCTACAAATAACTTTGCCACTTCGCCAATACGTCTTATATTTTCCATGCGATCACTTTCAGAAAATCCTAAGTCTTTATTTAAACCGTGGCGAATGTTATCCCCATCCAGCACATAATTTCCAATATTCTTTTCAAACAGTTTACGAGCGACCGCATTCGCTACTGTAGATTTACCCGAAGCTGATAAACCAGTAAACCAAATTACAAAACTATGATGTCCATTCTTCACTCTTCTCTCATCTTTTGAAACCGAAGCTGTATGCCAAGTAATATTCGTATCCATCTCGTTCTCTCCCTATTCTGTTACTACTTCTTTTTTCAAGCCTTTAATTAGCACTTCCACTACTTCTTTACGACTAAATGTACTTGGCGGAATCTCACCGTTTCTTAATAATTCTCTTACTTTCGTACCCGATAAAATAACATGATCTTCTTTTCCGTGCGGACATGTTTTCGTTGAAGCCATCGCTTCACATTTCGTGCAGTAAAAACTATGTTCAAAGAATAGTGGTGTAATTCCTAACTCTTCTATCGTAAAATTTGTGAAGATTTCTTGCGCTTCATACGTTCCGTAATAATCTCCTACTCCAGCATGATCACGCCCTACTATAAAGTGGGTACATCCAAAATTCTTTCTTACTAACGCATGAAATATCGCTTCCCTTGGTCCTGCGTAACGCATGGCAGCAGGAAATACACTTAAAAAGACACGATTTTTCGGATAATATTTTTGAAGAAGTACTTCATAGCTTTCCATTCTTACATCAGCAGGAATATCATCCGATTTCGTTTCTCCGACGAGCGGATTTAAAAAGAGACCATCTACAATTTCAAGAGCAGATTTTTGAATATACTCATGGGCACGATGTACCGGGTTTCTCGTTTGAAATCCGACCACTGTTTTCCACCCACGTTTTTTAAATGCTTCCCTCGTTTCAATTGGGTCTAAATGATAAGAAGGAAATTGATTATTTTCAAAGCGTTTTGTTAGAATAATAGTTCCTCCAACGTAAACGTTTGGTCGTTCATATAATTTTTTCACTCCTGGATGAGCCTCATCCGTTGTTTTATATACAAGTAACGCTTCTTTTTCTTTATCTGGTACAAAAATATCTTCTATTTGAATGACACCGTATATATTTCCATTGTTGACAAGCTTTACTTCCTCTCCAACCTTCAGGCTTTCTGCGACTTTTTCTGTTACCGGTAATGTAATCGGTATACTCCACACACTACCATTTGCTAAACGAAGCGTTTCTACAACTGAATCATAATCTTCCTTCCCTAAAAAACCAGTAAGGGGGCTATATCCACCTGTCGCCAATAGTTCTAAATCACTTAACGCAATATTGTCTAATTTAATTTCTTTTTCAATTTGTGATACGTCATATGTCTCATCTATACGGTTTACTAATTCGTTTACTATGCTCATTTTTCTATATCCTCTCTTAGCTTTATTTCAAGATTCATCTTATTGGTAATGAAGACCACATTCGGTTTTCACTTTCCCAGCCCATCTACCATCTCTTGAATCGCCACCATCCCCTACAGGTAACGTACATTTCTCACACCCAATACTTGGATAGCCAACATCATGCAACGGGTTATACGGCAAGCTATGTTTGTATACATATCGCCAAACTTCTTTCCACGTCCAATGAATGAGTGGACAAACTTTAATAGATTGAAAACGATGATCTTGATTTATAAACTTTGTATGCTTACGTGTTTCTGATTGTTCCCTTCTTAAGCCCGATATCCACGCTTTTTCCGCTGCTACTGATTTTTCTAACGGTAAAATTTTTCTAATCTTACAACAAAGATTCGGATTACTTTCCCATAATTTCTCACCATGCAACTTCTCTTGTTCATCAAGCGTAAGTTCCGGTTGTTTTTCTATAATATTTAATGAAGGAAATCGCCTCCGCACTTTTTGAATTAATTCATATGTTTCTTGAAAATGAACATTTGTATCCAAAAATACAACTTTAGCAGATGGATTTACTTGGTTTATAAGGTGCAGCAATACCATACCTTCCACCCCAAAGCTACATGCGTAGACGATTTCATCTTTATATTCTTTATAAGCCCACTTTAATACTGATAGCGCGCCTTTTGTTTCATCTTCTTCCGAAAACGAAACAACATTTTCTTCCCACGTTTCATACGTCAACATGTTTTTTCCCCCTGTAAAAGCAAAAAGACGGTTTTAACCTAATGAAAATAGGTTAAAACCGCCTCTAGTTTTTCTAGTCAGCGCTTTTCACTTTAAACGTACTTTTTCACTTTTCTCTAACTGAATTACTTTTCCATCTTGCACAACAATTGTAATTGAACCATATTTCATATCAGCAAGCATCGCTTCAATCTTCTCGGATACTTCATCAAAATGTTCCCGTACACCCACGCGAACAGCCCCCCTTTTTATTCATAAAAAAAATCTTTCCCATTTCGAAAAGACTGTTCGGTAATATATTTTACCTTATCTTTCAAAATGGATTCCATTTTGCTGGATTTAGCACCTTGCTTTCTATAAGCAGGTTGCCGAGCTTCTTCGGGCCAGTTCCCTCCGCTTCTCTTGATAAGCTTTGTATTTGTATTTTATCATAATTCTGATTTTTTTCAATCCTAGTTTTCCGATATATTTTAATTATTTTATTTTTACAAAAAAGGAATTGCCCATCCGAACAACCCCTTTTTCTATTTAGACAAGCTCTTTAATACGTATGCGATCGTTCCCAATAATATTTTCATATGTTTCGCGTTCCACAACTACTTGCGATGTTCCGCCTTTTGCAAAGACAACGGCTGGTCTTCGAATCCGATTGTAATTATTCGCCATCGAGTACCCGTATGCTCCTGTACAGGAAACTGCTAGTAAATCAGAAGAAGCGACTTTTGGTAAATGAATATCCCAAATCAACATGTCTCCACTCTCACAGCATTTCCCGGCAATCGAAACGAGTTCCTCATTCTCATCATTCCCTCGATTCGCTAACATCGCTTCATAACGCGCGCTATATAAAGCAGGTCTTAAATTATCTGTCATTCCACCATCGACTGATACATATTTCCGAATACCAGGAATATCTTTCACAGATCCAACTGTATAAATTGTTGTCCCAGCATCACCTACAATGCTACGTCCTGGTTCAATCCATATTTCTGGCAATGGATATTCACATACAGTAAATTGTTCTCTCACTGCACTTGTTACAGCTCGCACATATGTCTCAAGAGTTAATGGTGTATCTGACTCTGTGTAGCGTATTCCAAATCCCCCGCCTACATTTAACACTTTTACTACATAGTTTGTTTGCTCTCTCACTTCTACTAAAAATTGGCGAAGAACTTCAATCGCTCGAACAAAACCAGCTGTTTCAAATATTTGCGATCCAATATGTGAATGGATCCCTAGCACATTATAATTGGATTTTTGTAAAGCAAATCTAATTGCCTGCATCGCTTGACCGTTTGAAACGCCAAATCCAAATTTCGAATCATCTTGGCCTGTCGTAATATATTCATGTGTGTGCGCCTCTACTCCAGGCGTTACACGAATTAATATGTTCACAAACTTTCCATGTTGCATCGCTAAATCGTGTAAAACTTCTAATTCAAAGAAATTATCTACGACAAAACAACCGATATTCGCCTGAAGAGCCATCACTATTTCTTCTTCTGTTTTATTATTTCCATGAAAATGAATACGTGATGCCGGAAATCCTGCTTGGAGCGCAGTATATAATTCTCCCCCAGAGACAACGTCTAATGACATATTCTCTTCACGAGCTACTCGGCACATCTCCATGCACAAGAACGCCTTGCTTGCATATGCTACTTGATAAGAGAAACCACTTTCTTTAAAAGCACGATGAAATGCTCGGCATTTTCCTCGAATAGACTCTTCATCGTATACATAAAGTGGTGTTCCGTATTGCTTTGCTAGCTGCGTCGTATCGCACCCTCCAATTTCTAAGTGTCCTTGCCCATTAATTCGGCTTGTGCCGTGTAAATACATTTAAATTCCTCCCTTATTTCCTCTAAAACTCATAACCCCAATCTTCTATTCATTGCAGCACGCTTTTAGATAGACAAAAAACGCGCGGAACAATGTTCACACGCGTTTCTTATTAGGAAAAATATATATTGAAAAAATAAACGAGTTGTTATCTCCTCAAAATAAGAAACCGCATCAACATCTCCAAATAGCTCTCCATAAAATAAATCTTATGACAGTACTACATTTATTCAATGCAGTCCCAATATATGAATAAGATGGTTATTCTTATATTTCGGCAATAGTCCCTTTCAACCTATGATCACAGATTCCATTAAATCTCCCATAGCTTACTCTTTCCTATCGCGGCCTCTACCTTTGAGAGTAGATGAGGTAAGTCTATTTAATTTTCAAACATCTAATTGTTGCTATTAACAATACCAAAGGACCATTTTATTTGTCAAACAATTTTTTATATTGTTTTTTTGCAGTTTAATTTCGTATCGTCTGGTAAGCGCTTTACTAATACCTTTGTTACTTCCCATTCGCCTTCTTCGTTATTAAATGTAATCGTTACCTTCTCAAATGGTGGAGCAATTTTCCCAGCAACACGTTCATACTTTGTCACTTCAATACTTGCTTGAAATAAATATGTACCGCTATACACTTTTTTTAAACTAATAATTTTAGGACATTGATAAGGTTTCAAACTTCCATATTGTTTTTCAATTGCTTTATTTATTTTTGGAAATAAAACAGAATAAAGTGCATCTTCCATAAGAGGTGCATCATATTGGGCTACCGACACACTCGGTGAAGTAAAAAGTATAACACTACTGCATGCTATAAAATATAATAATTTTCGCATTATAACCTCCGTATTATCACGCGATTCTTTCTGCGTACGATAATTATCATACATAGAAATTCTGTTTTATTGTCTCCCACCACTCTTTTTCTACTCGATTATTATAAAAAAGCCCACAACCTTCTTTTATTTTCGTATAATGATACTCATAGTATAATAATCATAATAACAAAGGACTGTTCGTATATATAAAATGAGTCGTTAAGCAAACTGACTCTCAAGAACTGTCATGCTTTTTAGGAGAGGAGTATATTATGCTACAACATCTGTTTCCAAAACTGCGATTTGCACTCGTTGCAGTCGTTTTACTATGGATTAAAACATATATTGTGTACAAGCTAGCATTTGATATTAAAATTGATAATTTCTTTGAAGAATTCATGCTTTTTATCAATCCACTAGCTGCGTTACTTTTATTTTTCGGCTTAGCTTTACTTGCATCTAAGCACCGAAACCGAATTATAATTGGAATCAGTTTTATACTGTCATTTATTTTATTTGGAAACGCAATGTTTTATGGGTTCTATAACGATTTCGTTACTTTCCCAGTTTTATTCCAAACAAACAATATGGCTGATTTAGGGACAAGTATAAAAGAACTCTTTACGTACAAAACATTACTTTTATTTGCAGATGCAATTATTTTAATGTTTATTTCGCGTAAATTCCCATCATTTGGCGACAAAACACCACTTTCCCGCTCAGAGAAGCGAACTTTCTTTAGCGGTGTAACAGCTTTATTAGCACTACAAATTGTTGTATCAGTTATTTATAAACCACAAATGTTCTCACGCTCATTTGACCGTCAAACTGTCGTGAAGAATTTAGGTTTATACACATATCATCTATTTGATATTACGCTTCAATCCAAGTCCTCAGCTGAGCGTGTATTTGCAAGTGGGGATGGGTTTTCTGAAATTAAAAACTATACAGACTCAAAAGACAAACAAGTTGATAAAAACTTATTTGGAGCTGCAAAAGGTAAAAATGTAATTTTAATTTCAATGGAATCTACACAAAGCTTTGTTATTAATAAAAAAATAAATGGAAAAGAAATTACACCATTTTTAAATGAGTTTATTAAGGATAGTTTCTATTTCGATAACTTCTATCATCAAACTGGACAAGGTAAAACTTCTGATGCTGAATTTATCGTTGAAAACTCACTTTATCCGCTAGATCGTGGTTCTGTATTCTTTACTCATGCAACAAATGAATACACAGCGACACCAGAACAATTAAAGAAATACGGATATTCTTCTGCCGTCTTCCATTCAAATGATAAAACGTTTTGGAATCGGGATGTAATGTATCCTGCGCTTGGATATGATCGTTACTTTAATTTAAATGATTACGCAGGAACGGAGCAAATGTCTGTCGGTTGGGGATTAAAAGATAAAGAGTTCTTTGAACAATCTATTCCAAAGTTAAAATCTTTACCGCAACCGTTCTATACAAAATTTATTACATTAACAAATCATTTTCCATTTCTTCTAAATCCGGAAGATCAATATGTTGATGAATTCAACTCGGAAAGTGGTGTTGTAAACCGCTACTTCCCAACTGTTCGTTACACAGATGAAGCTCTTAAATTATTTATTAAACAATTAAAAGAAGAAGGATTGTATGATAATTCCGTTATTGTCATCTATGGTGATCATTACGGTATTTCCGAAAACCATAACGCAGCTATGGCACAGTTCCTAGGAAAAGATACTATTACACCATTCGATTCTATGCAATTACAACGAGTCCCTCTTATTATTCATGTGCCTGGCCAAGAAGGAAAAGTTGTTTCTAAAGTATCCGGTCAAATTGATATTAAGCCAACGCTCCTTCATTTACTTGGTATTAAAACAAATAAATCCGTTGAATTTGGAACTGACTTATTTATTAAAGAGAAAGACCCGCTTATGGTAATGCGTGATGGTAGCTTTGTTTCTGAAGAGTATGTTTATACAAAAAATATGTGCTACAAAAGAAGTACGGGTGAAGAAGCTGACATGACGCTATGCCAGCCGTATATTGAAAAAGCAAAAACAGAATTAAAACTCTCCGATAAATTAATTTATGGAGATTTATTACGCTTCGATCCTAATAATCGATATAAAACTGGAACGATGACAACGAAATTTGAATAGTAAAGGAAGCAACTTTATACAAGTTGCTTCCTCTTTTTATTTTCACTTAATTTTCAAACCATCCTTCTATGAAATCTTTCACAAATTGGTAATTTCTTTCGTATGAGGAATAAATTTATGGTATGATAAAATAAGTAAACTTTCATACACTAATTAAGAATTTATTACAGAAAGCAAGGGATCAGATTTTGTATAGAGCAGCTATTCCAAACTTATTTACGCTCGGAAATTTATATAGCGGATTTTTATCAATCGGCTATGCATCTTTAGGATATTATAAATCAGCTGCTATTTTAGTACTTATCGGGATGATGTTAGATAGTCTTGATGGTCGTGTTGCTCGTTTATTACGTGTTGATTCACAAATGGGAAAAGAGCTCGACTCGCTTGCAGATGTCGTAACATTTGGTGCAGCACCAGCTGTTTTAATGTATTACACATCTTTCTCAAACTACGGAATCATCGGATTATACATAGCGGGATTATTCCCTCTTTTCGGAGCATATCGTTTAGCACGATTTAATGTAACACCATCTTCTACTTCAATGAAATATTTCACTGGAGTACCGATTACAGCAGCGGGAGGGCTTGTTGCTTTCTTAACATTATTTTCACATACCATTCCAAAAATCGTTCTTATTACCGTATTTGTAACGTTCGCATTTTTAATGGTGAGCCGCATTCGTATCCCAAGTTTAAAAGATGTACCAATTCCACGATATAGCATCATTATTACACTATTTTTAGTTGGAATCATTATTACAATGTATCAAACAGGATTTGGAAATTTTTCTGTTTTCTTATTTATTGCCATTCCACTATATATTTTGTACATGTTATCTCAATTCATTAGACAAAGACCGTCTAAAAAAGCGAATAAAGAAAAATAAGAAAACCTTCCGAGTCCGGAAGGTTTCTTTTTATTTTGTAACTAATACCTTTTGATTTACAGGTGTTACTGGCTCTTCACCGTTTAATACAGCTAAAATATTTCTGACAGCCATTTCAGCCATCGCATCACGAGTTTCAAATGTTGCATTCCCTACGTGTGGAGCAAGTACTACATTCTTTAATTCTTTTAGCTCTTCTGTAATTTTCGGTTCAAATTCAAACACGTCAAGAGCTGCTCCTTCAATTTCATTCGTTTTTAATGCATGAGCAAGTGCTGCTTCATTCATAATTGGCCCACGTGAAGCATTTACAATATACGCTGTTTTCTTCATCATTTTAAACTGCTCTTCATCAATCATATGATGTAATTTTGGATTATAAGCACAGTTAATTGTAATAAAGTCTGCTGTTTGTAATAATTCTTCCAACATCACATACGTTGCCCCCAGCTCACTTTCAGCTTCAAGCTTACGATTTGGCCCTGTATATAAAACATCCATTCCAAATGCTTTCGCACGTTTTGCAACAGCCTTCCCGATTTCTCCAAGACCTATAATTCCGATTGTCTTACCATAAACTTCTCGTCCTAAGAAAAATAACGGTGCCCATCCGTTAAATCCAGTCGTACGACATAACGTATCCCCTTCAGGAATTCTACGCGCCGCTGCTAAAAGAAGTGCAAATGTTAATTCTGCAGTCGCTTCCGTTGATACTTTCGGTGTATTCGTAACTGCAATTCCTTTTTCGCCCGCATACTTGTAATCAATATTGTCGTAACCAGCACCATAGTTTGCAACAATCTTTAAATGAGGCGCTGCACCAATAACTTCTTTTGGCACCTTTGTCGAAAGTAAACTTAACAATGCATCTTTATCTTTTACACGCTCTGTTAATTCATCTATAGAAATTAACTCCTCTTTATCGTACATTTCTACATCATGATCTTTTAATAGTTCTAATCCAATTTCCGGAATTTTTCCCGCTACTAATATTTTTGCCACTACTAACACCTCTTCTATAGAAAATAAGATATCTCTTATATTTCATTGTAAGAAATCCGCATATAAAAACCAAGGAATTTGATTATAGTTTTAAAAATCGACACTTTTCCATGAAAAAAGAGGAGATGCAACTCTCCCCTTTTCTTACGCTTTTTCCTGCGATTCTTTTCCAAGCTTCACATCAATCGTTCCTTCTGCAACCGTATCGCTAATTTGCTCCTCAATAACCGATTGAGATGCAGCATTCGTTTCAGAAGTATAAGCTTGTTGCTGTGCACCTTGTACATTTTGTTTATTTTGTTGTTTCGCCATTTCTTACCCTCCTTTTCATTCTTTCTTATTTTGAACAAAAAGGACGGTTTTCATCAAAAAATTGCATTTCATTTTGAATTTATTACTTCTTCTTCAAGCGACCTCATTACTCTTGCTCGCTTCGTAAATGTTGCAACCTGAGTAACACCGTGAGCTAGTAATGTTTGTACATTTTCTTGTACATAATTCCCTAAATCATTTGGATAATGGGCATCCGAAGAAATCGTAATTGGAACACCATACTTAGCTAATACTTGTAAATATAGTGGACTTGGGCACATTTCACGAACAGGATAACGATAGTATAATCCTGCATTTATTTCTGTTGCCGTATTCGTTTCTACTAACGCACAGGCAATTTCCTCATAATAAGAAAGCTGTTCATTCTCATCCAATCGATAATTAAATACCTTTATATTATCAAGATGAGCGATAATATCAAATAACTCGGTACGAATCGCACTCTCAACTGTTTTAAAAAACATATCATATAATGCGCGTAGGTCATGCTTCTCAAAATATTCTTTCGTATCTGGATTATCAAATCCCCAGCCATTTAAAAAATGAACGGAACCAATTATATAATCAAAGTCTCCTAGCGCTAATAATTCTTTTAACTCTCCTTCACAACCAATAAAATAATCCGCTTCAATTCCAAGTTTAAGTGTGACACCTCTTTTACTCCATCGTTCTTTCGCCTCTTCAATGACCTTTGTAAAATCATACAGTGAAACTACCCTTACTTGATCTAACCATTCCTTCTGTATACGACCGAGCTTAGAATCACTAATATCTACATATTTTTCATAATATCCTTTCGCTTCATGAAAACGATATAAATGATCAACAATCCCAACTTCTGTTATACCTTTTCGCACAGCTTCTTCTAAATAGAGGTCCATCCATTCTGTTGTAAATGGCCCTTCCTTCACACGCTTTTGCAAACGCTCTTGTGTTTTCATAAGCCAATCAATAGAATGCCTTTCTTGAAGCGGTTCATAACGTTCCAGCGCTTCATTTATTTTAGCAAGCCATCCTATTGAATACGGTCCTTCTTCTAAGTGAAGATGATAATCTACTTTCATATACATTCCCCCTTATAATGTATCTATTTCCCTTCTATCCCCAACTCTCGAAAGCTTTCCATTTCGTTCTTTCACCTCTCGCATGACATCTTCCAATGTAATATTTTTTTCAGCTAATAAAACGAAACAGTGATAAAATACATCAACCATTTCTTTCACTACTTCTTCTTTATCATTATTTTTACATGCGATAATTACTTCAGCACACTCTTCACCAATTTTCTTTAAAATTTTATCTTCTCCTTTTGAAAATAAATAATTTGTATACGATTCAGGAAGTGGGCTTTCCTTTCGTTCTTCAATTGTTTTATACAGCAACTTAAAGGCATTTTCCATATGTATCCCCCTATATAATTTGATAGTGAAAACATGTCTTCTCTCCCGTATGACAAGCAGGTCCTACTTGTTTCACATTCACAACAATTGAATCTTGATCACAATCTAAATATAAAGATTGCACATATTGAAGATTCCCTGATGTTTCCCCCTTATTCCATAACGACTGCCTCGAACGAGAATAAAACCATGTTCTTTTCGTCTCTAACGTTTTTTCATATGCTTCTTCATTCATATAAGCTAGCATTAAAACTTCTTTCGTACCTTCTTCGATGACAATTGCTGGTATTAATCCTTTTGAAAAATTAGGTTTCATAACCGCACCTCAACATTTGCATCTCTTAATTTTCGCTTTACACTCTGCACTGTCGCCTCACCATAATGAAAGATGGATGCCGCTAACGCTGCATCAACTGTTGTCTTTTGAAAAACTTCTATAATGTGATCCGTATGACCACAGCCCCCTGATGCGATGACTGGAATGGAAACACTTTTTGAAATTTCTTCTGTTAAACGAAGGTCATATCCGCTTTTCGTTCCATCTGCATCCATACTCGTTAACAAAATTTCACCTGCCCCAAGTTTAACAACACGCTTCGCCCATTCTATGGCATCCATTCCTGTGTCAACTCTTCCGCCGTTGACGTATACGTTCCATTTACCTTCTGCTACTTTTCTAGCATCAATTGCCACGACAATACATTGTGATCCAAAGTGTTCTGCCCCTTCTTCTATAAGCTTCGGGTTTCGCACTGCCGCTGAGTTTATTGAAACTTTGTCTGCTCCAGCTCTTAGTAAATTGTACATATCTTTCACACTTGAAATCCCCCCGCCAACCGTAAGAGGAATAAATACTTTAGCTGCTGTTTTTTCTACAACATCTATAATCGTTTTTCTTCCTTCATGAGTCGCTGTAATATCTAAAAATACGATTTCATCTGCCCCTGCCTCGTTATATGCTTCAGCTATTTCAACCGGATTACCGACATCTTGTAATCCTATAAAATTTACACCCTTTACGACTCGCCCTTCTTTCACATCTAGACATGGAATGATTCGTTTCGCTAACATAACTTCGTTACCTGTAACACTTCTTCTAAATCAATCGTTTTCTCGTAAAGCGCCTTTCCAATTATGACACCATATATATTCATATCATTTAACTTTTTCACATCTTGAATAGATGCCACTCCTCCAGAGGCGATGAGACGAATGCCCACACTTTTTTGAAGTATCGCTAATTGTTCAAAATTTGGACCTGTAAGCGTCCCGTCTTTCGAAATGTCTGTAAACACAATCGTTTGAACACCTAAACTTTCCATTTGTTTCGCTAAACTAACGTAAGAAATTTCAGACAGATCAAGCCAACCTCTCGTTGCTACGAAACCATTTTTCGCATCAATTCCAACAATGATTTTCTCTTTATATAGACGAACTGCTTCCTCTAAAAATGAATTATCATAAAGAGCTGCTGTTCCTAAAATCACTTTTTCTACACCTGCTGACAATAACTTCTCCACCGTTACAAGTGAACGAATTCCTCCTCCCACTTGCACAGGAATACGTACCGCCTTGCAGATTTTTTCAATGACGGGCAAATTTAACGACTCGCCAGCAATTGCACCGTCTAAATCAACAATGTGTAGTATTTCCGCTCCAAGCTTTTCAAATATGATCGCCTGCGCTACCGGATCTTCATTCATCACCGTTTCTTTACTAAACTCTCCTTGATAAAGTCTAACGCATCGCCCTTCTTTTAAATCGATAGCTGGGAAGATTTCCATGCTTCTACCACTCCTTGAAAATTTTTTAATATTTGCATGCCAATTTCGCCACTTTTTTCTGGATGAAACTGTGCACCAAATACATTTCCTTTCGCGACAAACCCTGGTATTTGCATTCCATAATCACTTACTCCGCATACAATTTCATCTGGACAATCCGCGTAATATGAGTGAACATAATACACGAAAGAACCATCCACTAATCCATTCCAAAGCGGAAATTCTCTTTCCTTCCTTAATTCATTCCATCCCATATGAGGAATTTTATACGAAACTTTTAACTTCCGAATTTCACCTGGTAGTAAACCTAACCCGCTACAATCTTTTAGTTCCTCACTTCGTTCAAATAAAAGTTGCATGCCCAAACATATACCGAGGAGTGGTTTTCCTATGTCACAAACTTCTTTTAGTACACACACTAAATCTCTTTCTTTTAATACTTCCATCGCTTTCGGAAATGCACCTACTCCCGGTAGAATCACGCCATCGCTTCTCAATATCTCTTCTTTATCACTCGTTACAATGTACTCTGCCTCAATATATTTTAATGCTTGCTCTACACTGCGAATATTCCCCATTCCATAATCTATAATGGCAATCAATTACAACATCCCTTTCGTTGAATTTACACCAGTAATGTTGGCATTTTTTTCGACCGCTTCTCTAAGCGCTCTACCAAAAGCTTTAAATAATGCTTCAATTTTGTGATGTGTATTACTTCCGTATAGAACGCGCGCATGTAATGTAATATTGGCAGCATGTGCAACTGCTCTAAAAAATTCTTCCGTCAATTCTGTATCAAAATCCCCGAGCTTCGGATTTGTTAATTCCCCTTGAAATACACAATATGAGCGTCCACTTATATCAATTGCAACAAATCCTAAAGATTCATCCATCGGTACATACGCGGAACCGTAACGATTAATTCCTTCTTTATTTTGCAATGCTTCTTTCAAGCAATTTCCGAGTACAATTCCAACATCTTCAACGGTGTGATGTGCATCGACAAATACATCACCTTCTGCCTCAACTTGCAATCCAAATCTTCCATGTCTAGCAAATAAAGTCAGCATATGATCGAAAAAACCAACCCCCGTTTGAATAGATACACTCGTACTTTCATCAAGCTGCAAACTTAATTTAATTTTTGTTTCTGTCGTCTCACGTGCTTGACTGGACTGACGCATTATTTTTCCTCCTCAAACCTTATTTGGATTGCTCTCGCATGTGCATGTAACCCTTCTTTATTTGCAAGCTCTACAATATGATGCTGTACATTTTTTAATGCTTCCTCTGTATAAGAAATAAAACTTGATTTTTTCACAAAATCATCGACTGATAACGGAGAAAAAAATCTTGCCGTTCCGCTCGTTGGTAATACATGATTCGGTCCCGCCAAATAATCCCCGAGCGGTTCAGGTGCATATGGCCCAAGGAAAATAGAGCCTGCATGTTTCACATAATCTAGAGCATTCATCGGTTCTTTTATATGTAACTCTAAATGTTCTGGAGCAATTTTATTTGATAACTTTAGTGCCTCCTCTAAAGAAGCAACGATAAAGATGGCTCCATTTCTATTTATTGATTCACGTGCAATTTCACTTCTTGGTAACGTTTCTAACTGTCTTTCTACCTCTTTTTCTACTTCTTTAGCTAGTTCCATATTCGTTGTAATACAAATCGCCGTTGCTCTCTCATCATGCTCTGCTTGCGATAATAAATCCGCTGCGATATATTTTGCATTACCTGTTTCATCCGCGACAACTACAATTTCTGATGGACCAGCAATCATATCGATATTTACTATCCCGTATACTTCTCGTTTCGCTAGAGCGACGTACAAATTTCCCGGTCCAACTATTTTATCCACTTTCGGAATCGATTCCGTCCCGTATGCTAAAGCAGCAATTGCTTGTGCGCCACCTATCGTATAAATTTCATCTACTCCCGCAAGATTTGCAGCAGCTAATATATGAGGATCAATTCCACCTTTCCTCGGCGGTGTTACCATTACAATTTTTTTCACACCTGCAAGTTTCGCCGGCAATACATTCATTAATACTGAAGAAGGATATGAAGCTGTCCCACCTGGTACATATACACCTACATTTTCTAATGGCCGAATAAGCTGCCCTCTAATTATGCCTTTACTTTCACAATCGAAGATTGAATACTTCTTTTGTTTTTCGTGATACGAAACAATGTTTTTCTTCGCCTCTTTTAAAGCTTCTAAAAATGAATTCTCTACAAACATACTCGCTTGCTGTATTTCTTCTTCACTTACACGAAAATCTTTCATCTCTACACCATCAAACTTTTTTGTATAGAAAGATAAAGCCTCATCATTCCCTTCCCTTACATGTCTAATGATTTCTCTTACACTTCTTTGAACAGTTTCTTCTATTATATTAGCGTTTTCTCTTAGCACTTTTATTTTAGATAATGCCTCCTTAAAGTCTTCATAAATGATTTCCATTTTAAATCCTCCTATTTCCCTGATAAGATTTCTTGCTCCATCATATTTATAATGCTGAATATTTCGTCTTTTTTAGTTTTTAAGGCTGCCTTATTTACAATCATCCGAGCCGATATAAAGTACATTTCCTCAAATACAATGAGTCCATTCTCTTGTAATGTTTTTCCTGTTTCAACAATATCTACAATCGCATCTGCCAATCCAAGAAGAGGAGCGATTTCTACAGAACCTTCTATTTTAATAATTTCTACATCCTCTCCCTTATCATGAAAATAAGTAGAAGTAATATGTGGGTATTTCGTAGCGATTCTTTTCTTCCGGTAACTCTTCGGATTATACGTAGGAATAGAAGCAACACAAAACTTACAAATCCCCACTCCTAAATCCAGCATTTCATAAATATCTTTCTCGTTTTCCATTAAAATATCTTTTCCAACGATGCCAATATCAGCTACCCCATGTTCTACATAAGTAGCAACATCAACCGCTTTTACTAAAATAAATGAAACATTTGTATTTTTACTTTGAAATACAAGCTTCCGACCTTTATTTTTGAGCTCGGAACAATCAATTCCAATCTGCTCAAAAAGTGGAATGACATGTTTTTCTAATCTTCCTTTCGTTAACGCAATTTGAATGTTACGCATGAAGCCTCTCCTTCTTTCTGGACTACCCATTTCTCATTCCATACATATTCCACTAAGTATTCATTCTTTGCCTCAACGACCGTTCCTATTTTATTTTTTCTTGCGAATTGAAGGGTATCGCTTAAATTAGAGAATAGAGATAACCAAGCATTTTTCCCATCCTTTCGAAGTAAATTTCGTAGCCTTTCTGCTTCCGCTAATCTATTTAACTCATAATGAATCACAATATCAATTTGATTTCGTTCATATGGTTCTTGCTGCTCTTGCAGCGCCTTCACAATTTGATTTACTTGTACCGCGAGTCCAACAGCTGGCAGCATTTCTCCAAAATTGCCAATTAGCTCATCGTATCTTCCGCCACTAACGATTTCTTCTCCAATTTCATATATATATCCTTTGAAAATAACACCCGTATAGTAATCTAAGTGTTGAATCATGCCCAAATCAATTGATATGTAAGAACCATATCCTAACGTTTCAATTGTTTCATACATTTCTTTTATTCTTGCAATTGCCATTTTCATTTCATTACTTGAAGCAAGCTTTTCTGCTTCCTCAATAACTTCTAAATTTCCAAATAGCCTTGGCAATTTCTCAAGTAACCTTACTGTCTCATCGCATCGATTTAATTTCTTTTCTCCGATAAAATTTGAGAGGGCTGCATAATTTTTACTTTCTATGTACGTTCTAAGTACCCTTTCTTCTTCATCATGGATGGAGAGTTTTTTTACAATACATTTATATAACTGTACTTGCCCAATCTCAATTGTAAAAGATTGCACCTTCAACTTTTGAAGTGCTTGAATGACACTTATTACACATTCAATTTCAGCTCTTACATTATCAATCCCGATAACTTCAATACCACTTTGTACGATTTCATTATATTTTCCAGAATGGGATTCATTCGCTCGAAATACATTCCCGCTATACGTCACTTTAAGTGGCGTATCCCATCTCTGTGTTCCAATAACTCTCGCTAAAGGAATTGTCATATCTGGACGTAAAACGATAATCCTTCCCTTTTCATCAAAAAATTTATACATCTTCTCTTCATCTATCGGTCTATTTTGAAATGCAAAAACGTCATAAAATTCAATTGTAGGTGTTCTTATTTCTTCATAACCTCTCTCTAAAAAAGTAAGCCTTAATTTTTGTTCTACTTCTTCAATTAACGTACATTCTTCGAATAAATAATCTCTCGTTCCATTTGGATTTGCCCGTTTCCATTTTGTCATCTAAATTTTCACACCTTTCCCCTTCTAATGTATGCCTATTTCATTCACCTAAGCCGAAAATAAAAAGAGCCTTGTAGACAAAATACCTACAAGGCTCTTCAGTAGAGTGTAGGTACAACGGGAATAACCCTTGTACCTACACGTTTTCACGCTAGGTTCAAGGGTTTCATGTATGATGATGTAGTTGTGTAAGCATTGTAATAGATTGCACGATATTCATAATACTTACTCCCTTTCTCCTCTGATTTTCACATAGTATATAACAGTTAATTTTGAATGTAAA
>NZ_JBNLYC010000040.1:0-37205 GCF_050172015.1 Bacillus sp. GMa5/1
AGGTCCAGTAGCGCCCGTGTTACCTCGAGGTCCAGTGGCACCGGTAGCGCCAGTAGCGCCCGTGTTACCTCGAGGCCCAGTAGCGCCGGTAGCGCCCGTGTTACCTCGAGGCCCAGTGGCACCGGTAGCGCCAGTAGCGCCCGTGTTACCTTGAGGTCCAGTGGCGCCAGTAGCGCCCGTGTTACCTCGAGGCCCAGTGGCACCAGTAGCGCCTGCTGGTCCAGTAGGTCCGGTAGGTCCTTGAATGAACGAAGCAGAATTAACTAGAGCAGTTTGTAATGCTGCTATTAATTTAAGGAGCTCTTGAAGTGTGCAAGGGTCAATTCGGAATAATTTTGTAATGTATAGTAAATAGTTAATGAGATTTTGAAGCTCAATAAATACAGCGCTTGCTACAAAGGTTGGATTTCTTAATATAGTTATTAAGTTTTTAATAATAGCTAACCCTTGTGCTTTCAGGGAGGAAGTAGCGTCTAGTGAACAAATAAATTTACTCAGTAGGTTCAATGTATCGATTAGGTCTTCAATATTTTGGGGAGATGGATTTGCGAAAAGTTTTGGGATTATTTTTGTTAAATCAATAATAATCGCACGAAATGTTCTAAGTTGAGCTTTAGTAATTGGGATTGATGGAGTATTCGGGATTCGTCCGGCGCTACTTGGAAAGCATGGTTTGGAGAATTTGTTTTGATTGTCGTTATAACGAGACATTAAATCTCTCCTTTCTCACGAAAATGTGAACGAAACTCATCATAGTAGATGCAGAAATTAGTTAAATGGTCATAGTAAAATCGTTTGTTTAAAGAAAAAATAGAAAAAACGCCTTACAATAAGGCGTTTTTTCTATTTTCTGCGTATTGATAATATCGCTTTAAGGAAATTTTTGATTTGAATCCAGCGAGTTTTATAATTTCTGATTCAGGAGTTTCTTTTTTTATTAAGTTTAAAATATAGGTGTTACGAAAATGTTGTCCTGAAATTCCTTTACGTAAATTGGCTCTAGCCACTTCGAGGCGAATCATTTTTTGTATAGCAATTTCCGTTAATGCCTTTGGTGCATCATTTTCATATACCCACCTGTATGTTCCACGGTTAAAATCGAATGCGACAAATAATGGATCATCACTATGGTATTTAGGACGAACTGGTTCTGGGATGCTTTTGTAATAATTATATAGTTGTTTTTTGTCTTCTTTTGCTAATGTAATTGTTCTTTCTACACCTGCGGTTGCTGGGATTGATAATGTATTAGTTTCAAAGTGAACGTGATGCATTGTTAATGCTGTAAGTTCCTGTAAGGATAAACCGTAGTCAATCAATAGATTTAAAATAGCAATATTGCGATCCATTAATAAGGGGCGCACAGGAAGTTGTTTTTCTGAAAGTCCTTCTAATGAAGTGACTATATACTTTAACCTTTTTTCTTCATCAGGTGAAATGAAATCTTCGTTACGAAGTGTACGGTCTGGTTGAATAGATATTTCCATATTCTTCAATGGATTAGGAATGTTTAGAAAATGATGCATTCTATTTAGTACAATAAATACACGATGCATCGTTTTTTCTGAGTAATGTCGATTCGTTTTTAAATCGGAAAAGTAATCTTCGTAGTCTTTTGTACAAAGTGTAGCCCATATATTACTGGAAGGGAGCTTTTTGTTTTTTTCTAACCAATGTCCGAAGTCTTCAATGTCATAAACATAACGTTTAATAGTTGAGGGTTTTCGGCCTTTATTCAATAAAAAAATAGAAAAGGCTTGTATTGTATCATGGAATTCCGTTGTCTCCATAGTCCCACCACCTTAATTATTTCTTATATTATAGCAAACTTTTCTGAAAATAGGCATTTACAAGGGGGACAGGAATAATAATATTTGGTGAGTGGATAAAATGAGGTGATTGTATGGAACAATCGATGCGAAAGAAAAACAACAATCAAATTAATATTGTGTTAAACCATCGAAAGAAAATTTCTTTGCCAGCCGCAGAAAATAAAACGGTAATTTCAAATGAAACTGCAATTAAACATGAAATGCTGCAGAGAATTGAAGAAGAGATGGGGAAGCTTGTTGGGATGGAGGATATAAAAAAGATAATAAAAGAAATATATGCTTGGATTTATGTGAATAAAAAAAGACAAGAAAAGGGATTGAAGTCAGAGAAGCAAGTACTTCATATGCTGTTTAAAGGGAATCCAGGTACAGGGAAGACAACTGTTGCTAGAATGATAGGAAAATTGCTGTTTGAGATGAATATTCTATCGAAAGGCCACTTGGTTGAAGCTGAACGTGCTGATCTTGTAGGAGAGTACATCGGCCATACAGCCCAAAAAACAAGAGATTTAATAAAAAAAGCAATGGGAGGTATTTTGTTTATTGATGAGGCGTATTCTTTAGCTCGAGGAGGAGAGAAGGACTTTGGAAAAGAAGCAATTGATACGCTTGTAAAACATATGGAAGATAAACAACATGGTTTTGTATTGATTTTAGCTGGATATTCAAGAGAGATGAATCACTTTCTTTCATTAAATCCAGGGCTTCAATCTCGTTTTCCATTTATTATTGAGTTTGCGGATTACTCGGTAAATCAGCTATTGGAAATTGGGAAGAGAATGTATGAAGATCGTGAATATCAGTTATCAAAAGAAGCTGAATGGAAATTTAGGGATCATTTACATGCGGTGAAGTATTCGTCGCAAATTACATCGTTTAGTAATGGGCGATATGTACGGAATATTGTTGAAAAATCAATTCGTACACAGGCGATGCGGTTGTTGCAAGAAGATGCGTATGATAAAAATGATTTAATTGGAATATCGAGTGTGGATTTGATGCTCGAAGAGGAGACGCACAGTACATAAACTGTGCGTCAATTTTTGTGTATAAGTTCGTTTACTCTTTTTTTGCTTTTTCTTGGTGTGTTTTATGGAAGTGTTCCATTTTAGCGCTCTTTTCGTGTGCTGAATTAGGATCGTGTCCAAATTGATTTACTGAGCTTTTTTGAGCTCCTTTATTAACGTGGTTTGTCATTTGTATTCACCTCACTTTAAAAATTAGTATAAACATTATATAAAGAAAAAATCGTTAGAAAAGAAAAACCTCTTTACGATATGTAAAGAGGTTAGATTGCTATTTATGCATTGAACGTTCTTTCGTTTCGATACGTCTGTGCGGTAAATGCCATTTGTAATGAATAGAAACCATGCGGAAGCAAACAATTAAAATGAATAGAATGTAAAGAGCCCAATCGCTAACAATAATTTGAGCTCCAATTAAGAAACCTGCTAAAATTGTCCAAAAGGCATAGACTTCAGCTCGAAGAACGAGAGGTTTTCTGCGGGCTAAAAGATCGCGAATGATACCGCCGCCGATACCAGTTAAAACAGCTGCTACAATTGTGGCGCTAATTGGTAAATTTAATTTTTGGGCATATAATGCTCCTTGTACAGCAAATGCCGATAAGCCGATAGCGTCAGTGATATTTTCCCACTTTTTCCAATGTCTAATTAACTTATTTGGAAAAAGAAAAATAATAGTCATTGATAAAAGTGCGATTTGGAATAACATGTCTTGTTGCCAAAACGCGACAATCGGATAACCGATTAATAAATTACGAAGGGCACCTCCCCCAAATGCGGTTGCCATCCCTAAAATATACACCCCGAAAATATCATAATCCTCTTCCATTGCAACAATGGCTCCGCTTAGTGCGAAAGCGATTGTGCCTATGATGCTAAAAATCTCCCATGCCATGAATTTTCTCCCCCGCTAACTAGATGAAATGTGCTTCCTCTGCTATTATATTAGAAGGTTTAAATTTCGAAAAGGATGAGTGAACATATTTGATGGAAGAAAAAGAAAAAGTCATATTAGTAGGCTGTCAATTGCCACAAGATGATGATGAAAAATTTATGCATTCCATGAAAGAGCTTGCATCACTAGCGAAGACTGCACGAGCAGAATTGTTAGTGTCAACAACGCAAAAACGACCAAAGTTTCATCCGGCAACTTACATAGGTAAAGGGAAATTAGAAGAGCTTACAATGTTAACTGAAGAGTTAGAGCCGGATGTTATTGTATTTAATAATGAATTAACGCCGAGTCAAATTCGGAATTTATCCTCAGTATTAGATGCGAGAGTAATTGATCGAACGCAACTAATACTGGATATTTTTGCGCAACGTGCGAAGTCGAGGGAAGGTAAACTTCAAGTAGAATTAGCTCAGTTGCAATATACAATGCCGCGTCTTATGGGGCAAGGATTGTCCTTATCGCGTCTTGGTGGTGGTATTGGAACAAGAGGACCGGGTGAGACGAAATTAGAGACGGATCGTCGTCATATTCGATCGCGTATTGATGAAATAAAGAAACAACTTGCAGTTGTTGTGGAACATCGAAAAAGATATCGTGAGAGAAGAAAAGATAATAAAGTATTTCAAGTGTCATTAATAGGGTATACAAATGCAGGGAAATCGACACTGTTTAATAGATTAACGGAAGCTGATACGTTTGAAGAAAACCTTCTGTTTGCAACATTAGACCCAACGACAAGGAAGATGCCGTTACCTTCTGGTTATACAGTATTACTAACTGATACTGTTGGTTTTATACAAGATTTACCTACTTCATTAATCGCTGCTTTTCGTTCAACACTGGAAGAAGCGGGGGAAGCAGATGTCATTTTACATGTAGTTGATTCCGCGGATCCTAACTACATAGGGCATGAAAAAACAGTAAAAAGATTATTATCAGAACTTGAAATTAACCATATTCCTGTTATTACGTTATATAATAAAAAAGATGAATTACATCAAAACTTTATTCCGTTTCCGAAAAGTGATTTCTTAATGACTAGTGCTTTTGAAGAAAGTGATTTATTGCGTATAAAAGAAGCGATAGAAACGAAGATGAAGAAAGAAATGGATCGTTATCGAGTGGAAATCCCTCCGAGTGAAGGTAAGTTGTTAACGCTTTTAAAGACGGAAACTCTATTAGCAAAGATGGAGTTTCTAGAAGATAAATTTGTATATGATTGTGCAGGGTATATTTTTACTCATTCATCGCTTAATGTGCAATTAAAGAGATTTTTAGTGGAAGAAGGAGAAAATAAAAATGTTTGATCGTTTGAAAAATGGAGAAAAAATTGCTCCAATCGTAAAAGAAGTAGAGAGTCAGATTACAGAAGTACATAAACGTGCGGATGAAGTAATTGAAAGCAATCAGTTTCGTGTATTAGAAAGTTTTCGTAAACATAAAATTAGTGACTCGCATTTTATCCCGACAACAGGTTATGGTTATGATGATATTGGCCGTGATACGTTAGAAAAAGTGTATGCTGATGTATTTGGGGCGGAAGCTGGACTTGTTCGTCCGCAAATTATTTCAGGTACTCACGCTATCTCTACAGCGTTATTTGGTATTTTACGCCCGGGAGATGAGTTATTGTATATCACTGGGAAACCGTATGATACGTTAGAGGAAATTGTTGGTGTACGTGGGAAAGGTGTAGGTTCATTTAAAGAATATAATATCGGTTACAATGCAGTTCCGCTAACTGAAGCTGGGCTTGTTGATTTTGAGGCTGTTGCAGCAGCGATTCATAATAATACGAAAATGATCGGTATTCAGCGCTCGAAAGGTTATGCTACTCGTCCATCGTTTACTATTTCTCAAATTAAAGAGATGATCGCGTTTGTTAAAGAAATTAAACCTGATGTTGTTGTGTTTGTAGATAACTGTTATGGCGAGTTTATTGAAGAGCAAGAGCCATGTCATGTTGGTGCAGATTTAATGGCGGGTTCGCTTATTAAAAACCCGGGCGGCGGAATTGTTAAAACTGGTGGTTATATTGTCGGGAAAGAACAGTATGTTGAAGCGTGTGCATATCGTTTAACATCTCCGGGAATTGGCGCGGAAGCTGGAGCGTCTTTATACAGTCTGCAAGAAATGTATCAAGGGTTCTTCTTAGCGCCACATGTTGCAGGACAAGCGCTGAAAGGTGCAATTTTTACAGCTGCGTTTTTAGAAAAGTTAGGAATGAACACGTCACCAGCGTGGAATGCACCAAGAACAGACTTAATTCAATCTGTTCAATTTGATGATAAAGACCGTATGATTGCCTTCTGCCAAGCGATTCAATATGCATCTCCAATTAATTCGCATTTTACTCCGTATGCAAACTATATGCCAGGCTATGAAGATGATGTAATTATGGCTGCGGGAACATTTATTCAAGGTGCAAGTATTGAATTGTCTGCTGATGGTCCAATTCGTCCGCCTTATGTTGCTTACGTCCAAGGTGGGTTAACTTATTCACATGTGAAGATTGCGATTTGTTCTGCAATTGATGCATTAATTGAAAAAGAATTATTAACAATTTCTTAAGGGGAAGCTGTCGATTTCGGCAGCTTTTTTCGTATAAAAGTAATGATTTATGCGATTAGAAAAAAGAATGAAAAAATTCATAAAAAAATTATAAAAAATCATGTAAGAAAAGCTAACATCTATTGACACTAAACATAACATAGTATAAAATGAGAAGCAGTTAAGGCGAAGGAGGAACTGAAAAATGAAAGAAGATAGACGTTCTGCCCCGCTGTTTCCTATTAGTATTGTTATGGATTTAACACAATTGTCTGCACGTCAAATTCGCTACTATGAAGAGCATAATCTTGTTTTTCCAACCCGTACAAAAGGGAATCGTAGATTATTTTCATTTAACGATGTAGATAAGTTGTTAGAAATTAAAGATTTGTTAGATCAAGGCTTGAATATGGCTGGTATTAAACAAGTGTTACTAATGAAAGAAAATCAAACAGAAGCAGTGAAAGTAAAAGAAGAAACGAAAGAAATTTCAAAAACTGAGCTTCGCAAAATACTTCGAGATGAACTACAACATACAGGTAGATTCAATCGAACTTCATTGCGACAAGGTGACATTTCAAGATTTTTTCACTAAAGATAACTGATTCTGAAGGCGATTAGAGGGACTAAGGAGGAATTTATAATGTCTAGATACACAAAAGAAGATATTTTCCGTTTGGCGAAAGAAGAGAATGTAAAGTATATCCGTTTACAATTTACGGACCTTTTAGGGGTAATTAAAAACGTAGAGATTCCAGTGAGACAATTAACGAAAGCTCTTGATAACAAAATGATGTTTGATGGATCTTCGATTGAAGGTTTCGTACGTATTGAAGAATCTGATATGTATTTATATCCTGATTTAGACACTTGGGTAATTTTCCCTTGGACAGCTGAAAAAGGTAAAGTAGCTCGACTAATCTGTGATATTTACAATGCAGATGGCACTCCATTTGATGGAGACCCACGTAACAACTTAAAACGTGTGTTAAAAGAAATGGAAGCTTTAGGATTTTCAGACTTCAATCTTGGACCAGAGCCAGAATTCTTCCTATTTAAGGTTGATGAAAAAGGAAATCCAACATTAGAACTAAACGATAACGGTGGATACTTCGACCTTGCGCCGATGGATCTAGGGGAAAACTGTCGTCGTGATATCGTTCTTGAACTTGAAGAAATGGGATTTGAAATTGAAGCATCTCACCATGAGGTTGCTCCAGGGCAGCACGAAATTGACTTTAAATATGCAAATGCAATTCGCTCATGTGATGACATTCAAACATTCAAACTTGTTGTAAAAACAATTGCTCGTAAACATGGTTTACACGCAACGTTTATGCCAAAACCACTATACGGTGTGAACGGTTCAGGTATGCACTGTAACTTATCATTATTTAAAAATGGTGAGAACGTATTCTTTGATGCAAACGGTGACTTACAATTAAGTGATGATGCTCGTCACTTCATCGCAGGTATTTTAAAACATGCACCAGCATTTACAGCGATAGCAAACCCAACTGTAAACTCATACAAACGTCTAGTGCCTGGATATGAAGCGCCTTGTTACGTAGCATGGTCTGCACAAAACCGTAGTCCGTTAGTACGTATCCCTGCATCTCGTGGTATTAGTACACGCGTAGAAGTACGTAGTGTTGACCCAGCTGCAAACCCATATTTAGTAATGGCTACATTATTAGCTGCAGGTCTTGATGGAATTAAAAACAAATTAACTCCACCAGCAGCAGTAGATCGTAACATCTATGTAATGACAAAAGAAGAGCGCGAAGAAGCAGGTATCGTTGACTTACCAGCAACATTAGCGCAAGCATTAGTTACATTACAATCTAATGAAGTAGTATGCGGTGCACTAGGAGAACACTTACTTGAGCACTTCATCGAAGCGAAAGAGATTGAGTGGGATATATTTAGAACACAAGTTCACCAATGGGAACGCGATCAATATATGTCTCTATACTAAGAGAGAGAAGCCTTGATACTACGGTATCAGGGCTTTTTTTAGCTTTTTTAAGTGAAGTTATTGGATTGTTTTTGATTTCCTTGAATCATTTTACTAAGAAAATTTTTTCGATAGAATCGATCTTCTCTTTTTTTTAATTACTTGTGCTATAACTTAATAATTTTTTACTGCCTGTACGACGCGACCAATGATTTTTACGTCCTCATCTGCAAGGTTGTAAGTTTGTGGCTTGTGAATCGAATCATTACTCAATGGTATTAACGTAATGATACTTAGTTATAAAACAGTCTTATTCAGGATTTCGTTAGTTCATTTTCTAAATTTTGGAAATAAATATAGCTTAGTACCTTGCAATAAACAATACTAAGTGGTATATTATGGATAAGATAGGTACTGTGCATTGAACAGTACTAAGATAGGAAAGGAGGATGGCACTTGAACGTTCAGTTTAAAAAAGGTGTGCTTGAACTTTGTGTATTAGCACTTGTAAAACGTAAAGATAGTTACGGTTATGAACTTGTTCAGCAAATTTCTAATAAATTTTTAATATCGGAAGGGTCAGTATACCCTTTATTACGTCGTTTGACGAAAGAAGGGTATTTTCAAACGTATTTAAAGGAATCTACGGAAGGGCCACCTCGTAAATATTATCAATTAACAGAGCAAGGGGAGACGCAATTTCATTTGTTAGTAACAGAATGGTGTGATTTTGCGAAAGGGGTACAAGAAATTATTGAAGGGGTGGAATGGGATGAGTAAAGAAGGGTTTCTTAAAGAATTATCAAGTTATCTTAGAAAGTTACCAGAGGAAGAGAGGCAAGATATTTTATTGGATTATGAAGAGCACTTTCAGTTTGGACTAGAAGAGGGGAAAACTGAATCAGAAATAATACAAGGCCTTGGTTCTCCGAAAGTAATAGCGAAAGAATTACTTGCGATGTATCGCTTCGATGAAATGAAAAAAAATCCATCGACTTCAAATGTGACAAGAGCTGTTATGGCAGCGATTGGACTTAGTTTGTTTAATTTTATTATTGTGTTAGGACCGTTAGTCGCAATTATTGCTTTTATATTTTCTTTTTGGATCGGTGGTATTGCTAGTGTAGTAACACCATTTTTCGTTATTGGAAAAGTATTTATGGGTACTTTTATATGGTTGGATCTTTTCGTTAGTATAACGTTTGTTGGAGTAGGTTTATTGTTATGTATTATCGCTTTTTATAGTACAAAGTGGTTTAAGAGATTGTGTGTACAATATGTAATATGGAACTTCAAAATGATAAAAGGAGAGTAAATGATGAAAAAACTATTTTTAATCGCTATTGCTTGTATCATTATTGGAGTAATAGGAATTTCCCAAACATATGAAAAAGCAGTACAAACTGCTAAAAAAGGCGATAAAGAAAATGTAATTAAAAACGAAACATTAAAAAATATAGAAGTTAAGTTAGATGCCGGGGATATTATTGTCCAAAAATCTCCTGACTCTTCTTTTTATATCAAGCAATCAGGAGATGTACGTAAACAAGAGATTCGTATCGCAGAAGATGGTGACACATTAAAAGTTATTGGGGAAAGAGAAAAAGGTGCTTCATTTGATTTTTCTTTTTACGATTTTAGGTTTCAAACGTCTAAATTGACTCTCCTTGTGCCCGAACGCTCTTACCAAGATGTAAAAGTAAATTCATCTGCTGGACAAATCGAAATGAGTGATGTGAAAAGTGATAGCGTAAGTGTTAGAACACTTGCTGGAGAAGTAGAGTTGAAACAAATAACGGCTAAGAATGTGGAGGGATCGACAAAAGCTGGTGAGGTGAATTTTAAGAAGGTATTAGGGAAAGTGACCGCAAAAACAACAAGTGGGGAAATAAATATTCAAGATCATGATTCTAAGTATAATCTAGAAGCAAGTTCAACTGCGGGAGATATAGATATTACTTTATCGGAAAAACCACAAGATGCGGTAATTACTGGGCAAAGTGCTGCCGGAGATGTAACGATTTTTAATGAAGAAAATAAAAACGTAACAATTGGAAATGGTAGTAAAAAGATTAGTGGTAAAACGGCTGCTGGAGATGTGACGATTAAAACTCGTTAATAAGAAATAGAATGCATGGAAATCTATCAAAATACAAAAAAGAAGATAATTACCGTATATAAATAAGGTAATTATCTTCTTTTTATTATTTTTTAATGTAAATCACGATATACGCCAATTACTTTCCCAATAACTGACACTTGTTTTAAAATGATAGGTTCTAATGAAGAATTTTCTGGTTGTAAACGGAAATGGTCTTTTTCTTTATAGAAACGTTTAACAGTTGCTTCATTATCTTCTGTTAAAGCGACTACAATTTCACCATTATATGCAGACTGTTGTTGGCGAACAACAACTAAATCTCCATCGAAAATACCAGCTTCAATCATACTATCTCCAGAAATACGTAACATGAACACTTGGTCTGCTCCAGCAACAATACTAGCTGGAAGTGGGAAATGTTCCTCTACGCTTTCGACCGCTGTAATTGGTAAACCAGCAGTAACTTTTCCGACAATTGGAACTTGAATAACAGATTGTGTTTCCGTATCCATTCGGTCTTCACCTAAAATTTCAATGGCACGTGGTTTTGTTGGATCGCGTCGAATGTATCCTTTTTCTTCTAATCGTGATAAATGTCCGTGCACTGTAGAACTAGAAGCGAGGCCGACTGCTTGACCAATTTCACGTACGGAAGGTGGATATCCTTTTTCTTGTACTTTTAGCTTAATAAAGTCGAGAATGTCTTGCTGGCGTTTCGTTAACTTTTCCATGTTTTCTAACACCTCGTTTTCTTTCATTTTTCTTATTAATAAGTATAACATGTGAAAAAACATTCTACAAACATAAGTTCGAACAAATGGCGGATTTATGTTACACTATAGGGAAATAATAGGGAGAAAGAGGGGTTCAAAATGAATGCAATTATTTATGCACGTGTGAGTACAACGAAAGAAGCGCAAGAAACATCATTATTACGTCAAAAAGATGAATTATTGCATTTAGCTGAGCGCTATCAAATGAATGTTACTAAGGTGATTGAAGAGCAGGCTAGTGGATATACAATTGAACGTGACGGTATATTAGAGGTGTTGGATACAATTCGAGACGAACAAATTGATGTGTTACTTATACAAGATGAAACGCGTCTTGGTAGAGGAAATGCGAAGATCGCGTTAATGCATTGTTTACATAAAGAAGGCATAAAAGTATATACGCACACACATAATGGTGAATTACAATTGTCGGATTCTGATTCGATGGTATTAGATATTATTGGTATTGTTGAAGAATATCAAAGAAAGATTCATAATATGAAAATTAAACGAGGTATGCAACGAGCAGTAGAAAAAGGTTATCGTCCAGAAAAAAATTTAAAAAATCGTCATTTAAGTGTAGGAAGAGAGAAAAAAGAAGTGCCAATTGAGGAAATTGTACGTTTGCGAAAAAGTGAACTCACGTTTGAAGAAATTGCAGCAACATTACGTGGATTTGGTCATAATGTTTCAAAGGCGACTGTACATCGTAGATATGTAGAGTATACGAAGCAATTGCTTGATAAAGAAGAGTAACTATTGTATGATAATAATCAGTTTTGATTAGAAGGGGGATTCGAGATGATTAATCACGAACTCGTTGAACGCATTAACTTCTTAGCGAAAAAAGCAAAAGCTGAAGGTTTAACTGAAGAAGAGCAACGTGAGCGTCAATCGCTACGTGAACAATATTTAAAAGGATTTCGTCAAAATATGTTAAACGAACTTAAAGGTATTAAAGTTGTTAACGAAGAAGGTACAGATGTTACACCGACGAAATTAAAAGCTTTAAAAAAGCAAGATAATGCAAAATTAAATTAAAAGATGGGCGAAGCCCATCTTTTTTATTTGTAAAAATCGTTATTTAATAACTTTCCAGTTGTTATTAACTGTTGCTTCTATCGTTTTATGTTCCAATATATAATTAGCGATAAGTTCAGACATATCTGTGGGTATATCTTTTACTACTGGTTTGTTTTGAAACATAAAGAAATTTCCCCCGCCACTTGCACGATAATTATTCATTACAACGTCATATTCTTCATTCATATTAAGAGGAGCACTGTTATGCTGTAAAGATTCTACTCTTTCACCAATTGGTTTTGAAATGTTTAATACGTATGAAATCCCTTCCCACATATCATAATTATAATGTTGTGGCTTTGGTTCTATGTAGGTAGGACTTACGGTGATTGATCCATCTGTTTTTAATGTGAAATAAGAAGCAGAGAGTTCAAGAGCATTTTTTATATCTGCTCCAGTTATTTTAATTACTTTTAATGTGTTTGGATAAATATAATTAGAAACGATATCACGCATTGTTACATGTTCCGGGAAACCTGAAGATGTATTATGGAACAAACTTGTACAAGAAATTGATACATTAGCTATATTCATCTGTATTTTATTTATGAATTCTATAAAAGGATGATCATGCAAACGAGTTTGCATAGCATCTGAAATTTGCATGTCCCCTTGAATGATTCCAATAGGTTGATCAAGCCACTTTTGTGTTTTCTTTTCGTAATCGGCTACCAATGAAAGTACATCTTGGTCCGCCTCAAATCCTTGTACAGATAATAATTCAGAAGAACTCTCTTTTTTCACCCATTTATGTTTCGTTTTTTCGAATGTTACTTTTACTTTTCCAACTGAGTGTCCATTGCATCCGGTCTGTAAAATTGTTACACCGTTAGCCATTGTGTGAGAAATTTCCCGGTGTTGGTGGCCTATTAATAAGATATCTATGCCTTCAATTTCATGGCACATTGCATATCCTTGGTTTTCTCCTGTTAACACTTCAGTCGGTACCCCGGTTTGTAAATCTCGTTCAACTCCCCCGTGATACGCTACGACTAGTAAATCTGGTTTCTCATGTTCGCGAATATAAGAAACCCATTCTTTTGTAGTCTTTAATGCATCTTCAAATAGTAAATCTTTAATGTGATGGGACTGTTCCCAATTTGGTATGTAATGTGTTGTTACCCCTAAAATAGCAATTTTTATATTGGATTCAATCTGTTTGATTATATAAGGTTTTCCGAAATAAGGTTTCTTTATGTTTTTATCTAAAATGTTTGCTGATAGGTACGGGAAGTTCGCAGTAGTCACAGCATTATTTAATATATCCATCCCGTAATTAAATTCATGATTGCCGATAATTGCAGCGTCATACTGTAAGTAATTCGCTAATAAGGACATTGGGTTTTTTTTGTTTTTTTCGTATGTAACATAATGATAAGTAAATGGTGTTCCTTGAATAAAGTCGCCATTATCAATTAAAAGAACGTTTGTATTTTGGGAACGTTCTTTTTTTATAAGAGTAGAAATTTTAGCTAAACCAAGTTCTGCTGGGGAGTTATCTTGGTAGTGAATAGGATAAACAGTGCCATGTATATCGCTTGTTAATAAGATGTTTAAAGTTACAGTTTGATTTTGTTCCAATATGACTCACCTTTTCTATTGTTATCTTCCAATTCATCATATCAAATATGTGAAGAGAATTTTAATGTGAGTGTATAGAATGTGTAAAGATTCTGTAAATAATCAATTATTTGTAAAAATATGTGATATATTTCTTCATGTTTATGAAAGGTTATTTTATAACAATGAAAAATGGAGGCATTAATATGTTGAAAAAAGTTTTTGCAATGAGCACAACAGTTGTACTAGCAGCGGGATTATTAAGTGGCTGTGGAACGAAGGAATCAAGCGCAAGTAAAAATGAAGATACGAAAAAAGGGTATGTACCGAAGACTTTAAATGTTCAATTTGTTCCTTCTCAAAATGCAGATACGTTAGAGGCGAAGGCAAAACCGCTTGAGAAGCTATTAAGTGATAAGTTAAATATTCCAGTAAAAGTTAGTATTTCAACGAACTACAATACAATTGTAGAAGCGATGGCATCTAAACAAGTAGATGTAGGATTTTTACCGCCGACAGCGTACGTATTAGCACATGAAAAGAAGGCTGCAAATGTAATTTTACAAGCACAACGTTTTGGAGTAGAGGATGAAACAGGAGCCCCTACAAAAGATTTAGTAGATTATTATAAATCTGAGTTTGTTGTTAAGAAAGATTCAAATATTAATAGTGTAAAAGATTTAAAAGGTAAAAAAATTGGCTATCAAGATGTAACGTCATCAGCGGGATATGTGTGGCCTGCAGCTGTTCTATTAAAAGAGGGAATTGATCCGTTAAAAGATGTGAAACCTGTTACATTAAAAGGTCACGATCAGTCGCTTATTGCTCTTTTAAATGGTGACGTAGATGCGGCTGTTGTATTCCAAGATGCTCGTAATATTGTAAAAAAAGATTATCCGAATATATTTGATCAAACGAAAATAGTGAAATTTACTGAGAAAATTCCGAACGATACAATTTCTGTACGATCTGATTTAGATGCAGAGTGGAGCAAGAAATTACAAGATGCTTTCATTGAAATTGGAAAGAATGAGGAAGGCCGTAAAATCATTAAAGAAGTATATTCACATGAAGGATATGTTAAATCTGATGATAGTAAATTTGATATCGTTCGTGAATATGGGAAGAAAGTAAAAACGCAATAATACATATGGAAATGGCAGCTAGCTGAAAGGGGATGTTTTCAGTTAGTTTGCCGTTTTGAATACATAGAAGGTAGGTAAGATGTGTGATAGAGTTTCGAAATGTCTCCAAAGTGTATCCAAACGGTACAAAAGGATTGAATAATATAAACTTGAAAATTCAAAAAGGTGAGTTTGTTGTAATGGTAGGGCTGTCTGGAGCTGGAAAATCTACACTTCTCAGATCCGTAAATCGTCTTCATGAGATTACCGAAGGAGAAATCATTATTGAAGGTGAGTCTATTACTGCTGCGAAAGGAAAAGGATTAAGGTGTATGCGCCGGGATATCGGTATGATCTTCCAAAGTTTTAACCTTGTAAAGCGATCAACAGTATTAAAAAATGTATTAGCTGGTCGTGTTGGATATCATTCCACATTACGTACAACGTTAGGTTTGTTTCCGAAAGAAGATGTGGAGCTCGCATTTCAAGCGTTAAAAAGAGTGAATATTTTAGAAAAAGCATATGCACGTGCTGATGAATTATCAGGAGGACAACAGCAACGTGTATCAATAGCTAGAGCATTGGCACAAGAAGCAAAAATCATATTGGCAGATGAGCCTGTTGCATCGTTAGATCCACTTACGACAAAGCAAGTATTAAATGATTTGAAAAAAATCAATGAAGATTTTGGAATTACAACAATTGTGAATTTGCATTCTATTGATTTAGCTAGGCAATATGCGACACGTATTATTGGATTACATGCAGGAGAAATTGTTTTTGATGGTTCAGTAGAAGAGGCGACAGATGAAAAATTTGCTGAAATTTATGGAGATGTAGCACAGAAAAATGAATTGTTAGAGGTGGCAGTTAAATGAGTGACGTAACGATATATTCGAAATCGATACCGAAGCCGCCGAGTAAGTTGAAACATATGTTAACGTTTATTTTAGTTATTTTAATGCTGTGGAGTAGTAGTGTACAAGTAGATGCATCATTTTCAAAACTGGTAGACGGTTTTCCCAATATGGTAGATCTATTGAAAGAGATGGTGCCACCTGATTGGAGTTATTTTCAAGTTATTACAACAGCGATGTTAGATACAATACGTATGGCGATTATTGGGACGACCTTAGGAGCGATTTTAGCTATTCCACTTGCACTGTTTGCAGCAAGTAATGTGTTTACTAACACATTTTTATACAGTCTAGCTCGAATGATTTTAAATTTGATACGAACGATACCAGATTTATTATTAGCGGCAATTTTCGTAGCGATTTTTGGAATTGGGCCACTTCCAGGTATTTTGGCTCTTACTTTTTTTTCAATTGGACTTGTAGCGAAATTGTTGTATGAGTCAATTGAATCAATTGATCCAGGTCCGTTAGAGGCGATGACAGCGGTAGGAGCTAATAAGGTGCAATGGATTGTTTATGGGGTAATTCCGCAAGTGAAAGCACATTTTGTCTCCTATGTTCTTTATACATTTGAGGTGAACGTACGTGCAGCAGCTGTTTTAGGTTTAGTAGGAGCAGGTGGTATTGGACTATATTATGATCGTACACTTGGATTTTTACAATATAAACAAACTGCTTCTATAATTATTTATACCCTTATTGTTGTTTTGTTAATTGACTACATTAGTACATTGTTACGGGAGAAACTATAATGAATAGAACGACGATGATTGTGCCAAAACCGAAGAAACCGAGTATATATCGCTGGATTATTTTAATAGCACTTACAGTTGTATATGTATGGGCCTTTTCAGGAGTACCATTAGAAGGGATAAAGGACACAGCAGGTGAAATCACGAAAGCAATTATGACAGGGATATTAAATCCAGACTGGTCGTATGTATCTTTGCCAGATGGTGAAGATTTATTACATGGATTAATTGATACGTTGGCAATTGCGATATTAGGTACATTTATTTCTGCATTTTTATCTGTTCCGTTTGCCTTTTGGGCTGCAACGAATATGAGTATTGGAAAATTAACTTCAGGATCTGGGAAATTTGTGCTTAGTTTTGTTCGTACGTTTCCTGAATTAGTTATGGCTCTTTTATTTATAAAAGCTGTTGGTCCAGGCTCTTTTGCAGGAGTATTAGCCTTAGGATTACATTCTATTGGAATGTTAGGAAAACTATATTCAGAAGGAATTGAAAACATAGATAAAGGACCGACGGAAGCGTTACTAGCAACAGGAGCAAACCGTTTTCAAATACTTTGGTATGCGGTGTTACCACAAGTGTTACCAGATTTTCTATCGTATACGTTATACAGATTTGAAATTAATGTACGATCCGCTGCGATTTTAGGGGTTATCGGAGCAGGAGGGATTGGTACACCTTTAATTTTTGCGCTGAGTTCACGGAATTGGTCTCGTGTTGGTATTATTTTATTAGGTATTATTTTAATGGTAATTATAATTGATTTGATTTCAAGCTCGATTCGGAAACGGATTGTTTAACTTATTTGAAAAGCATCGAAGTTAGATGCTTTTTGTGTTTTTAAAAACGTATTAAAAAAAGTAAGTATAGAAGAAATTTGTATAAATATACAGATAATTCCCTTTCTTTTTAAAATAAAAATAATGAAAAAGTATGTCATATTGAATGCCCATACATTCCCGGGAACATTGATTTTTTTATAAAAAACCAAAAAAATATCAACATATTTGTCGATACATGTTGTATAATCTTGCGTGGGAAGCTATCATATAAATGTATAAAACGTTTACTAATATAAGCGAAGGGAAGAATAGCATGTCACATTCAATCGAACAACTTTCTATCAACACGATTCGCACATTATCCATCGATGCGATTGAAAAAGCAAACTCTGGTCACCCAGGAATGCCAATGGGTGCAGCACCAATGGCTTATACATTATGGACTCAATTTATGAAACACAATCCAAATAACCCAACGTGGTTTAACCGTGATCGTTTCGTATTATCTGCAGGTCATGGTTCAATGTTATTATACAGCCTACTTCACCTATCTGGTTATGATGTAACAATGGATGACTTAAAGAACTTCCGTCAATGGGGAAGCAAAACTCCAGGACATCCTGAGTACGGTCATACAGCTGGTGTAGATGCAACGACTGGTCCACTTGGACAAGGTATTGCAACTGCTGTAGGTATGGCAATGGCTGAAAGACATTTAGCTGCTAAATATAACCGTGATGCGTATAGTGTAGTAGATCATTATACATACGCTATTTGTGGTGATGGAGATTTAATGGAGGGCGTTTCTGCTGAAGCATCTTCATTAGCTGCTCATTTACAATTAGGTCGTCTTGTTGTGCTTTATGATTCAAACGATATTTCATTAGATGGCGATTTAAATCGTTCATTCTCTGAAAGTGTAGAAGATCGTTACAAAGCATACGGATGGCAAGTAATCCGTGTTGAGGATGGAAACGATATTGAAGCAATCGCGAAAGCAATTGAAGAAGCGAAAGCTGACGAAAAACGCCCAACGCTAATTGAAGTAAGAACGACAATTGGTTTCGGTTCTCCAAACAAATCAGGAAAATCAGCTTCACATGGTTCTCCACTTGGTGTAGAAGAAACGAAATTAACGAAAGAAGCATATGCTTGGACTGCTGAGCAAGACTTCCACGTAGCAGAAGAAGTATATGACAACTTCCGTAAAACAGTACAAGATGTTGGTGAAACTGCGCAAGCTGAGTGGAACACGATGCTAGGTGAATATGCACAAGCATACCCAGAATTAGCAAACGAATTCCAAGCAGCAATGAACGGTCAACTTCCAGAAGGTTGGGAGCAAAACCTACCAACTTATGAATTAGGATCAAAAGCAGCAACTCGTAATTCTTCTGGTGCTGTAATTAATGCAATTGCAGAGTCTGTACCATCATTCTTCGGTGGATCTGCTGACCTTGCTGGTTCTAACAAAACATACATGAATAACGAAAAAGACTTTACAAGAGATGATTACAGCGGTAAAAACATTTGGTACGGTGTACGTGAGTTCGCAATGGGTGCAGCAATGAACGGTATTGCACTACATGGTGGTTTAAAAACTTACGGTGGTACGTTCTTCGTATTCTCTGATTACTTACGTCCAGCAATTCGCCTTGCAGCATTAATGCAATTGCCAGTAACGTATGTATTCACACATGACAGTATCGCTGTTGGTGAAGATGGTCCAACACATGAACCAATCGAGCAATTAGCAGCGCTTCGTGCAATGCCAAACGTTTCTGTTATCCGTCCTGCTGATGGTAACGAATCTGTTGCAGCTTGGAGACTTGCTTTAGAATCTACAAACAAACCAACTGCTTTAGTATTAACTCGTCAAGACCTTCCAACATTAGAAGGTGCAAAAGATGATACGTATGAAAAAGTAGCAAAAGGTGCATATGTAGTTTCTGCAAGCAAGAAAGAAATGGCTGATGTAATCTTACTTGCAACTGGATCTGAAGTAAGCCTAGCTGTTGAAGCTCAAAAAGCATTAGCAGTAGACGGCGTTGACGCAGCGGTTGTCAGCATGCCATCTATGGATCGCTTCGAAGCTCAAACTGCAGAGTACAAAGAATCTGTATTACCAAAAGCAGTAACAAAACGTTTCGCAATCGAAATGGGTGCTACATTCGGATGGCACCGTTACGTAGGTCTTGAAGGAGATGTGTTAGGTATCGATACATTCGGTGCTTCTGCTCCTGGTGAGAAGATTATGGAAGAGTATGGATTTACTGTAGAGAACGTTGTTCGTAAAGTAAAAGAAATGCTTTAATGATTTCAGAAAAATCTCTCCGGCATGGAGAGGTTTTTCTATGTAAATGAGTTTTTTCGACAGAAAAAGTTTTTTATCTCTCCGCAGTCAGACAATCATTGCAAATTTTCTTATATATAATGAAGAGAAAAGGTTGTCCAGATTGGGAGTGGAAAAATGAAAACGTATGAATTGTATTTAATTCAAGAGGATATTGCGAAAGCTTATTTTGGTCGTGAATATTTGTTTTTTGATTTATTTGCTCGATTTTCAGAATCTGGGTCCCTTTCGGAGAAAAAAGTGTTATATAAGCAAATGATGTATATAACGATGCCATTGCAAGTAATGAAAATTCATCATAAATTAGAACAAGCTTTGCGCGTTCTTGGTAAATATGATAGAACACATCATACACATACACTTTATACGGGAGCGGAGTACGGCGAAATAATGGTGAAACCGCACTATATTCGTATGAATACCTCTGGAAATGTCTCTATGGAAACAACATTCTTTGAGGTGTTAAGAAAGTGTGAATTAACATTTTTAGCTATGGATTATGAAAATACAAAGTACGGATGGCTGAATCCTCTAAAACAAGTACGAACATATGTGTAAAAAATGTCGAATTGTATCTTGTCTTATTGAAAAGGTTTTAGTACACTGTAAGGTAGACAACATGAAGGAGGAAAATATATGCCAATTTGGTTAGGTATTCTAGTGGGCGTAGTAGCACTAGTAGCAGGCGTGGCGTTAGGATTTTTCATTGCCCGCAAATATATGATGAATTACTTACAAAAAAATCCACCAATTAACGAACAAATGTTAAAAATGATGATGATGCAAATGGGACAAAAACCTTCCCAAAAGAAAATCAATCAAATGATGAGCGCAATGAACAAGCAACAAATGAAATAAGCGCTAAAAGACACTCGCTAAGAGTGTCTTTCTTTTTGTTAGTTATAGTTTTTAAAACTTTTAAAAATTCTGTATTTTTGGTAAACTGAAAACATCGCTCATTTTAAGGGAGGAGGAAAAAAATGAAAGTGTTTATGAATTTAGCGTGGTTTTTTAAACAAGAAAAACGAGCGTACATAACTGGAATTATTTTATTGTTTGGCGTTGCACTTTTAGAACTTGTAGCACCAAAAGTAATTGGAATCGTTGTAGATGAAATTAATGATGGAACATTGACGACCGATAAGTTACTAAAATGGGTTGTACTATTAGTAATTGTAGGCATTACGATGTACATATTACGTTACATATGGCGTATTATGATTTTCGGGTCTTCATTAAAATTAGCTCGCCAATTACGAAAAAATTTATATGAACATTTTACAAAGATGAGTCCATCTTTCTATCAGTCAAATCGAACAGGTGATTTAATGGCACATGCGACCAATGATATTCAAGCGATCCAGCAAACTGCTGGAGCAGGTGTTTTGACGCTTGTTGACTCATTAGCTGTCGGAGGATGTGTACTCGTAGCGATGGGTTTTACAATTAGCTGGAAGTTAACATTATTAAGTTTAATTCCAATGCCGATTGTAGCTATTTCGACAAATTATTATGGAACTTTATTGCATAAAAGGTTTCATAAAGCACAGCAATCGTTTTCGGAAATCAATGATAAAGTGCAAGAGAGTATGAGTGGAATGAAAGTGATTCGCTCGCTTGGACAAGAGAAAGAAGATTTGCAGGCGTTTCGAAGAAAATCAGAAGATGTTGTACATAAAAATGTGTTAGTTGCACGTATTGATTCGTTATTTGATCCGACAATCTCTCTTATCGTTGGATTTTCTTTTTTAATCGCAGTATGTTATGGATCGGTATTAGTTGTAAGAGGTGAATTAACAGTAGGTGATCTCGTTACATTTACGACATATTTAGGTACCCTCGTTTGGCCAATGTTAGCGTTTGGATGGTTATTCAATATTATGGAGCGTGGGCGTGCTTCATATGACCGTGTAGAAAAAATTCTTTCACAAAAATCAGATGTAGTAAATAGCGAAAATGCTGTACAGACAATAGCGAGCGGTAATGTTTCGTTTGCCGTTGATTCATTTTCGTATAAGAAAAATGAATTGTTACATTTAAACGATATTCACTTTGATTTGAAGAAGGGCGAAACGCTAGGAGTTGTAGGACGTACAGGCGCAGGGAAAACAACTTTATTAAAATGTTTAATCCGTGAGTATGATCATTTTAATGGTGAATTAAAAATTGGGGAGCGAGATATTCGAGATATAACACTTCATGGTGTCCGTTCTGCCATTTCATACGTGCCGCAAGATCATTTTTTATTCTCAGCAAGTATTGGTGAGAATATTGCCTTTGGAAAGGCGGATGCTACATATAATGAAATTACCCAAGCTGCAGAGATTGCTTGTATTCATAATGACATCCTCCAATTTTCAGAAGGATATGAAACAGTAGTAGGGGAAAGAGGTGTTTCGTTATCTGGTGGTCAAAAACAGCGAATCTCTATTGCTCGTGCTTTATTAACAAATGCTGAAATTTTAATTTTGGATGATTGTTTATCAGCAGTAGATGCAAAAACAGAAGAGACGATTTTAAGTGCCTTAAAGAGGGAAAGAGCAGGGAAAACGACGATTATTACTGCACACCGATTAAGTGCAATTCAGCATGCCAATCTTATTCTTGTTGTTGATGAAGGTAGAATTGTACAAAGAGGTACACATGAGGAATTAATGAAGGAAAACGGCTGGTATAAGGAAATGTATGAAAGCCAGCAATTAGAAGCTTTAGTCGAGAAAGGAGGCGTATGATGGTAGAGAAGAAGCGAAGTGATTTAAGTAGATTGCTTTCCTATATGAAGCCATATAAAGGGTTGCTATCTTTAGCATTTATCTTTTTAGTTGGTGCGACAGTAACGGAAATGATGGGTCCTTTTTTAATTAAACAATTCCTCGATGAACACCTAGTACCGCGGGATTTTGAACGATCAGCGCTCGTTACTTTATTTGTAATTTACATAGTTGCTCATTTATTAAAAGTATTATTTACGTATTTAAATCTATTGTACTTTCAGAACATTGCTTTTAAGATTGTTCAAGATATGCGAGTTGAAGTATATGAACATGTTCAAAAGCTGTCATTAAGTTTCTTTGATCGTACGCCGATTGGTACACTTGTATCGCGTATAACAAATGATACGGAAGCGATTAAAGATTTTTATGTTAGTGTATTATCAACATTTGTGAAAAATGTAGTCTTTTTAGTAGGTATTTTAGTAGCGATGTTTTTATTAGATGTAAAATTAGCGCTATTTTCTCTCGTATTAATTCCGATAATGTTTGCGATTATGGTATTATATCGCCGGAAAAGTGCAGCTTTTTATTTAGAAGTACGTAATCAACTAAGCGTGTTAAATGCAAAGTTGAACGAGTCCATACAAGGAATGAATATTGTTCAAGTGTTCAGACAAGAAAAACGTATGAGAAAAGAGTTTGAAGAAGTGAATAATAAACATTATAGTGCAGGGCGACGTACTTTGAAGTTAGACGCATTACTTTTACGACCAGCTACGGATTTAGTGCATATTGTAGCTATTGCGTTAGTACTAGGTTTATTTGGGATTGATGCTTTAAAGAGCCCTGTTGAAGTAGGAGTTTTATATGCTTTTGTTAACTATATACATCGTTTCTTCCAACCTGTAAATGAGATGATGATGAAATTGTCCTTTTTCCAACAGGCACTTGTTTCGTCATCACGTGTATTTCATTTAATGGACGAGAAAGATTTAGCACCGGTTCAAAAAGGCAATGAGAATCCTCAAGTTGTGGATGGGGATATTGAATTTAAAAATGTTACTTTTTCATATGATGGAAAGCGTGACGTTTTAAAAAATGTATCATTTCACGTGAAACAAGGGCAAACGGTTGCTTTTGTTGGGCATACTGGTAGCGGAAAAAGTACGATTATGAATTTGTTAATGCGATTTTATAATATTAAGTCAGGAAATATTGTAATAGACGGTGTAGATTTAGAAAAATTTGAAGAACGAGAAATTAGAAAGAAAATAGGACTCGTATTGCAAGATGCATTTTTATTTGCTGGAAATGTAAAGCAAAATATTCGTATGTATAATGAAGAAATTACGGATGAAGAAGTAAAAGAAGCTGCTCGATTTGTGCAAGCAAATACGTTTATTGAAAAGTTACCAAAACAGTATGAAACAGAAGTAGTAGAAAGAGGTGCAGCATTTTCAAGCGGTCAACGACAATTAATTGCTTTTGCTAGAACGATAGCAACGAATCCGAAAGTATTAGTATTAGATGAAGCAACAGCTAATATCGATACAGAAACAGAAGAGGCTATTCAAACAGCGTTGCAACAAATGCGAAAAGGTAGAACGACGATAGCCATTGCGCATAGGTTATCTACAATTCAAGATTCAGATCAAATTTTTGTGATGCATGATGGAGAGATAGTAGAAAGAGGAACACATCAAGAATTACTAAGTGAGCAAGGTTTGTATTATAATATGTACTTGCTACAAAATAAAGTGAGTTTGCAAAAGGCCTTGTAATACAAGGTCTTTTTTATTTTGTATACAACATATGTTTACTCTTTGTTTCTATAGCATAAATGTTGTGTCCTCTTATGAAACTTGTACATATTGTATGTATACGAAGTAAAAAAATTGATAGGAGATTTTATATGCAAAACAGATCAAGTTCAAATGTTACGTTTATTGATGTGTCTCATTGGGAAGGGAATATTGATTGGAATGCAGTGAAGGCATCTGGAATTCCAGCAGCGTATGCAAAAGCGACAGAAGGTGTAAACTACATTGATCCTACTTTTACTAAGAATGTACAAGCAGCACGAAATGCGAATGTATTAATTGGTGCATACCATTTTGCACGCCCAGAACAAAATGATGCAATTTCAGAGGCGAAATATTTTGTGGGTATATTACAAAATAACCAGACAGACTTAATGCCAGTTCTGGATTTAGAATCACCAACAGATCCGAGCAACAGTAATTTAACTGGTAACGCTATATCGAATTGGGCAAGAAGCTTCATAAATTATGTGAAACAGGCTACTGGAAAAGATGTAATGTTATATACAGGAGTTTGGTATATTAATGAGTTCGGAATTAGCGGATTAAGTGATATACCGCTTTGGATTGCTAAATACTCGAGTACACCGCCTGCTGATGCTGGTGGATGGACAGCGTGGACAGCGTGGCAGTACACAGATTCTGGACAAATTTCAGGCGTAGGAAATTGTGATGTATCAGCTGCAGTTTCATTAGAAGCTTTAAAAGGGAATGGAGCAAGTGGTGGAGGTAATGTTTCCCCGCCTAATAATGCAACTCCAGTGTACGGGGTTGCTATAATTAATGGAGATAATGTGAATTTGAGAAGTGGACCATCTTTACAGTCTAGTGTAATTCGCCAATTGAATCGTGGCGAAACATATGAAGTTTGGAGAGAACAAGATGGATGGCTTTGCTTAGGGACAAATCAATGGATATACTATGATCCGAGTTATATTCAGTATGGTGTACAATAGAGTGAAAATAAAAGGTGCCCCGTCAGAGGTGCCTTTTATTAAAAATATACAACTTTTACAAAGTCTATATCGAAACCATAGTATACTATAGTAGATATATTTATAAAAAATAATCGAAAATGAAATAAAGGAGTAAAAATATGAATTATGTGCTAATAGGTGCGATTTTAATATTATTAGCTGTAGCATTTGTGCTGTTTTATAAAAATAAACAGTTAGAATCAGAGAGTCAGCAAGTAGAATTTGAAAAGAAACAAGCGATTGAAACGTATAAAAATGAAATTGCAGCTACAGTGATAGAGCATAAAGAACAACAAAATAATTTAAAAAATATGGAACAGAAAAAATACAATGATTTACAAGTAAGTGCAAATAGAGAAATTGAAAATATGCGTATGATGAAAAATCAATTAGCTATGCAGCATAGTAAAGAACGTAGTGAAATACAAAATAAACATAATAACGAAATACATATGTTTCAAAAATTAATTGCAAATTTACGAGAATATACTAAAAACGGTGCTGAAATGAATACGTACGAAACATTACATTATATGAAGCGAGGATTTATAGAGCAAGGCATCATATTAGATGCTGAAATTCAAATCATGCCGAATGTTTTTATTAAAAATAATAGTGAAATAAACGATAATCGAATCCATCATCTCATCTTGTGCAAAACTGGTGTTTATCTACTTGAGACGAAAGAATGGGAAGAGAAATTAATTCATGGTTTAACGAAAGAAAATGCTGGTATATATTCATTTATGATTGATGAAATGGGTAAGTATCAACAAGAAGTTGAAAAAGAAGAGACATTTGAATATATAGTAGGTAAAGATTCGTCAACTATACAAGTGAAAAATGAAGGAAATCCAGTATATAAGGCGAAGAAACTATCTCAAATTTTATACAATTGTTTGAAAGAAATGCAGGCTAATAGTATAAAAGAAAAGGTAAAACCAGTTGTATATTTTTATAATGAAAATGGAAAAGAAATAATAGATCTTTCTAGTGAGGAAACACCTAGATTAAAAAATCGGGAGCAAATTGTAACGTTCTTCAGAAATGAAATCTTAGCAGGGAAAGTAGTATATACAGTGCAAGAATTAGAACAGATTCGAGAAATGATTAGCCGGATGAATTATATAGTGAGTTAAAAGGGGAGATCTTTCTGAACGCTATGCTACGTGGCATTTTGTATGTCTATTTTTGTTTGTATATAGTAATGTACATTCTATTTATATTCGTCATTGATATGGTCCATATACCCTTAAGTGTAAGGAGCATTTTTGTAGTATTCATACCATTTGTTTTATTAGTCATGATTCAAAGGGCTATTTTATATGTTTCTAAAAATCGTAATGAAGAAAAGAAGCAAATGTTGGGGGTTTTAATAGTAGCACTCATACCATTAATAGTGTGCACTGTACAACTAAGTGTAAATGAATATACATCAAAGTTTAATCAAAATAGATGGTTAAATCATGCAGATAAGCGGGTATATATGGTAGATGATCTATTACAAAAATATAAATTAATAGGGAAATCAAATGAAGAAATTATACAATTGTTAGGAGCTCCAACGGAAACGAGAAGTGGGGAAGAAGGAGTTACCACTTTGTATTATCTTGGGACTGAACGTGGCTTTATTCCAATAGATAGCGAACAGCTTGTTTTCCAATTTGATAGAGATGGAAAAGTCATGGAATATACGGTGCATAAAGATTAAAGAAACGTAGAGGGAAGCTATATGTTATAGCTTCTTTTTTATTTTTCAATATGTCACGGAAGGGGGAGAAGGTTTTTGAGTGGAATAAGGAATGAAAGCGGAGGTGATGCATATATATAGATGCATTGGGTGATTATTAGTCCGATTGGTGAGGGGTAATAATTAATAAGTACGGACAAAAACCCCACTCATTAAAGTTTTACTTTATCATATTGTATAAATGAAAAGGAGGTAAGACGGTGAAAGCAATCCCGACTGATGTCCTGAGTAAAGAATTGATGGAAAGAGAAGGAGTTATATCTATTACAGTAAAGGAATTTGAAAAAATAGAAGTAGCTGGAGTAGTGGTCGCTGGTCCAGCGGTTATTTTGATTAATCAAGATTAAGTACATATTTTTGAAATAAAAAGCATCCGTCTAGGATGCTTTTTATTTGTATGTAAGGATAAATATGATGGATAATTGTGTTACTGGAGGGAAAGTCTGTGGCAATTATTATAACAATGTTAGTAATGGGTATTTTATTAGGATTTGTTGGAGCTGGAGGAGCTGGGTTTATTATCGCGATACTCACTTTAGTATTTCATATTCCTATTCATGTTGCTCTTGCAACATCTTTAACTGCAATGGCATTTACGACATTATCAGGTGTTGTCAGTCATTACCGTGAAGGCAATGTTGCATTTATTATAGGCGGGATTGTTGGAGGATTTGGCGCAATTGGCTCTTATATTGGTTCTAAATTTGGTTCACTTATACCAGCACATCTTCTTCATTGGTTTACAGCTGGGATGTTATTTTTATCGGCAATTTTTATGTTTATTAAATTAATTATGTTCCAAAACAAAGAACAGTCATCTTTATATAAGCATAAAGAGTTTTCCATGAACTACTTGTTGAAATGTATATGCCTTGGATTAGTTACTGGAATGATGGCTGGTTCATTTGGGATTGGTTCTGCACCGTTTATTCAGCTTGGATTAATGGTTCTATTGAGACTAACGATTCAGCAATCTGTAGGGACAACGATGCTTGTTATATTACCGATTGCAATTGGAGGTGGGCTAGGATATAGTTCGGAAGGATATTTAGATTATATATTGTTATTGCAAGTATTAATCGGGACCATGTTAGGGGCATATATTGGCGCGAAGTTTACAAATTATGCACCGCGAATGCTTTTGAGGTTTTCGATGATTATGACACCGGTTTTAGCTGGATGTATGCTATTGATGGAATAAGGTGAAATTATAATAAGTAGGGGGTTACTGCTTACAAATAGCGGGATAAAATTAATATAGCAAACTATTAATATATTTTACGAATGAATTATGTAGGTAATTCATATTTCCCATATAAAAGGATTTGTTTTAATATTATGAGTGTAAAGTTCGAGTATTCGAAGTACTACTTGAATTATATCCCTATCCCTTTTCTAAAAATGCGAACAAGTTTTGCCCTATTCTATTCAATAGTTAATTGTATAGAAATATATTGTTCGATGACCATTATGGAACGTACATAATGGGAAAATCCCGATCCTTAAAGAGGATGCCCCTAATCTTCATGTGAAAATATGATCGGATAAGAAAGCTGACCAATTGATGGTCAGCTTTCTTTTTGTTCAAAAACAATTTTTTCTTTAATTTCTGTTTGTAATAATACAGTTTTTCCGAAGCGACGTTTGCATTCCGCACGCACTTTTTCAATGGCTAGTAGCTGAGTAGTGGCGGGAACTGTGACAATAGCTTGGCGAGGCTTTCGATTTTCTTCACAAAAGACACATTCCACAACATAATTAGAAATCATATTTTCATCCTTCCAGTTTTAATTTCTAAGAAGGGATTGCCTATGAAGTTGATGTAATCTTTCGTCATTGTTTTATTTTTTTCCTCTTTTTTTCAAGGGGAAAATAATAAAGAAGGCGAATTTTAGTAGGGGAGGGATGTTTATGGAGAGATGGATAGGTAGTGCAGCGGTATGTGTAAATGAAAAAAATGAAGTTTTAATGGTATTGCAGGGCAAAGAGGGAGAAGAAAAAAGGTGGTCTGTCCCAAGTGGAGGACTTGAAAAGGGAGAGACACTAGAAGAATGTTGTATTAGGGAAGTTTGGGAAGAAACAGGTTACAATGTGGAAGTTGTAAATAAAATATATGAAAAAGAGGGTATTACATACGGTGTTCCAGTGTATGTCCATTATTATTTTGTTAAACAAATAGGCGGTAATATGAAAATCCAAGATCCTGATGAGTTAATACATGAAATTGCTTGGAAAGGGATACATGAAGTTGAACAATTGTGTTTAGCTTTTCCAGAGGATTATGAATTGCTGTGCCAATATATAGATAAAGAAGCAAGTATGTAAATACTTGCTTCTTTAATGTATCCAAGACAAGAAAAGCGGAACGATAACTAAACTAGCGCCTGCTGTTAAAAGCATAGATAAACTTGCAATTGTTCCTTCCACAGGACCGATTTCGAATGCTTTTGATGTACCGGTTCCATTTGCGCTTGTTCCTAACATAATACCTTTTGCGATTGCTGTTTTAATACGGCAAATACGTATGAGAGAAGGACCGAGCAATGCTCCTGTTAAGGCAGTTAAAACGACAAATACAGCAGTTAATTGTGACATGCCACCAATCATTTCTGAAATAGCCATTGCGATTGGTGTTGTTACGATATGTGGCGCTAAACTATGTTCTAGTGATGAATCAATTTGAAAATAATTTGCTAGTAGTGCTGAAGTAATGACTGATAAAAACGAACCGACAATGACATTAAGTAAGATAGCCATTCCATGTTTCTTTAATAAATCAAAGTATTTATAGATTGGCCATGCAAAAGCAACTGTTGCGGGTTTTAATAATTCAGTTAACCAATGACCACCAGATTCATATGTTTCATAAGGTGTATCTAATCCGAGCAATAAAGCAATTAAAATAATGGGACAGACGAGAAGAGGAGAAAGTAGACTCCAATTCCAGCGTTGATACATTTTTTTTGATAGCCAATATGTGAATAGTGTTAATAGTAAACAAAGAAATCCGATCATTGCGTTGATCCTTTCCGCTTTAGTAGCAATTCTGTTAAAAGTCCTGTAACTAAGGTAACGCAAAGAGTGCTAATCATAATAATTAAAATAAGATCGATTCCATATTGTGTTAGTGTATCTCTGTAACGTATGACAGCGACTGCAGAAGGGATGAAAAATAAAATAAGTTCTTTTAATAAAAAATCTGCTCCGTCCTGTATCCATTCTTTTTTAACTAGGTTAAATTTTAATGAAATTAATAATAAGAAAATACCGATTATACTTCCTGGAACTGGGAGGTGTGCCTGTTTTGCAATCCATTCACCTGTCCAAGCGAAACAAAATAGTAATAAAATTTGTCCGCTTAACTTCCACCATTTCATACAGTAACCACCTCTTTCTTTTGTTACATAAAAATTGTAAAAAAGAATTAACAATTTCTACTATACGTTCATTCAAAATATTTGTCTAATATATAAATTATATGTTATTAATATATAAGACATATTAATCGAAAGTGAAAAGGGTGTCCAAAAATGGAATTACGGCATTTGCAATATTTTGTTGTTGTGGCAGAAGAGTTACACTTTGGACGGGCGGCTGCTCGTTTACAAATGACACAACCACCACTTAGTCAACAAATACAGCAATTAGAAAAAGAAATGGGAGTTACATTATTTTCAAGAACGAAAAGAAAGGTTGAACTAACAGAAGCAGGAGAAATGTTTTTAAAAGAAGTAAAAAAGGCGTTTGAACAAATTGAAAAAGCAGTAGAAGTTGCACAAAGTGCACAAAGGGGAGAAGTAGGATCACTTTCAATTGGTTTTGTAGGTGCGGCGATATATGATATTTTACCATCAATTGTTAGGGAATATAGAAAGAAATTTCCGAGAGTGTCTGTTGCATTACATGAATTGTCAACACCAGATCAAGTTCATGCACTTCATGATAACCGTATCGATATTGGCTTTTTACGTCCACCAATTCCAACGCAATTATTAGAATTAGAGCCAATTCAAAGGTTATCTTGCACTTTGTGTTTACCAAAGGCACATCCACTTGCAGAGAAAGATGAAATACATATAGAAGATTTACGAGATGAGCCGTTTGTATTTATTACGAGACCAGTATGGCCAGCTTTGTATGATACAATTCTATCTCTTTGTAGAGAAGTTGGATTTAGTCCACGTATTGTACAAGAAGCAACAGAGTATCAAACAGTTATGGGGCTTGTAGCAGCAGGGATTGGAATTACAGTAATACCCGTGTCGGCAAATAAGTTATATAAAACAGAAGTTGTATATAAAGAGTTATATGATTCTAATTTCGTTGCAGAAATGTCAGTGGCTTACAAAAAAATGAATAGTAATCCAGAGCTGCTAGAGTTTTTAAAAATTGCAAGAGAGAAGAAAAGAATAGAAGTAGAAGATGAGTAATAGAATAGAAGTAGAAGATGAGTAATAGTAGTAACAGAAAATGGATTTGATTCAAATCCATAAAAGTACACCTTATTGTTCTTTTTTTAGCTCGATACTAAATAGATAAACGTGTTCATTTTCTTTTAAGAGTAAATCAATACCCTTTTCTTCGTCAATTGTAGGGACGCTTACAGTTTCTTGACTGGTTTGGATTACAGCAGCTAAAGTTGTTTTTTGATTGTATTTTAAATTTTTTATAGATTGGATTGTAGTAGTTGCAGAGCTATTTACGCTTGGTGGCGCTTCTTCAGGAACAAGTGTTGAACCACCTTCAATATTCAGATACCACTGCCTTTTTTCTTGTATATCTTTATCAAATTGGAAATGTGGTGGTAAAAAAGAAAGCTTTACTTTCTTTTTTGAAAAATGTGAGGTAGCTATATTAGCAATTTCTTTTGTTTTCTTACCATTGTTATAATAATCAATTGTAGCATTTATTTCATCTTTATCATTTTTAAGCGTAACGTTATAAAATATGCTATTTCCTTCTTGAAAAGGAGTCATTTGTAAAATAGAAGCTTGCTCTTTTGTTAATTTGTATGGCTCAACAATGGCAACTTCATTGTTTTTTATTTGGCTACAACTTGTGAGTAATAATAAACACAAGATTGATAGTAATTTTATACGCATGCAACCTCCTCCTTTTTACAATTATATTCTAAATGTGATTTTTTATCATTTCGTTTTCTAGGACTAAAGACTTAGAAGAAATTCCGATTGTAGTGCGATGTTTAAAATGTCATATTTTTATACACTAGTAGTATAGAATGCGTATGTAATAAGGTAGGGGAAGAATTTTATGTCTTTATGTCGGTTAGCGAGAAAAAATATTATAACATTTGCTACCAAAAGGATGAAGCAATTTATGTGGATTGCTATGAGTACTATGATTTTGTTTTTTATGATATCGTTACAATTTAATGAAGGAGCTATTTTGAAAGTAGGGAATGCATTTGTATTTCAAATGTACTTTTACACACTTTTTATTGTACTAATTTTCATATGTATTTTTACTACATATAAAATGATGTACTCCCTTTTGCATGTGAGGAGGGAGGAGTTTATATCTTATGTAGAAGAAAATATGAAAAGAAAAGAGGTACTATGTGTATTATGTCAGGAGCAATTATTCATTTATGGAGCAGCATTTGTTTTTGGATTAATTAATGGGATGCTATTTTTGAAATTATTCACGGTTATCTTTATGAAAATCGCAGGGATACAAGGAATAAATAGTGCGCCAATTACAATATATGCAGTTGTAATTATTAGTGTAATTATGATGACTGTCGTTTTAATATCGATGATGCAATGTTATCGATTTGTTCGAAATTTAAAAGATGAAAATTCGTTGCGGTTTAAAGAAAGGGCATGAGAAATCATGCTTTTTTCTATTTTACACATAAAAATAATCATGTTACAGTGAAAAGACCTGACAAAGAATGGGAAGGAAAGGTTGTATAGAATGACAAATGAACAATCAATTGTAAAAGTCGATCGGTTAACGAAGCGAATCGGATCAAAGACACTTGTACAAAATATTAGTTTTGAAGTGAAAAAAGGCGAGGTTGTCGGTTTACTCGGACCAAACGGTGCTGGAAAAACGACTTTAATGAGAATGATGGTTGGTATGATCCGTATGACAGAAGGTGAAGTATGGATTGATGGTCAATCTGTGAAACAGCAATTCGAAAAAACAGCTGCGAAAATTGGAGCGGTAATTGAGACACCTGAATTTTATCCTTTTTTGAGCGGCTATGAAAATTTAACATATTTCGGACGAATGAATGGTAATGTGACCGAAGAACGTATCGATGAAGTAGTGAAATTGTTAGGGATGGGACAAGTAATTGATCGCAAAGTAAAAGCGTATTCACTCGGCATGAGACAACGTTTAGGAATCGCTCAGGCACTTATTCACGATCCAGACGTGTTGATACTAGATGAACCGACAAATGGATTAGACCCTAGTGGAATACATGAAATGAGAATGTACATAAAAAAAATTGCACATGAACAAGGAAAAGCTGTACTTGTATCAAGTCACTTACTTTCAGAAGTTGAATTAATGTGTGACAGAGTTATCATTATTCAGCACGGGGAATATGTGGCTACGCAAAATATTCAGCATAGCCAAAGCGAAGAGATGGAGACGATCCGTATACGTGTAGATGATGCGAATAAAGCAGCAGAAATATTAGGGCATGATGTTTTAGTAAAAGATAATGAATTACTTATTAATGTAAAAGATGAAGAAATCCCAAATGTTATTCGTACATTGCTTGAGAAAAATATTCAAGTGTATCGTGTATATGAAGAAAGAAAAACGTTAGAAGAGCAATTTTTAGAATTAACAGGGGGAAAAGATATTGTTTAATTTAGTATATAACGAACTGTATAAAATATTTAAGCGGAAGCGAACGATTATTCCATTTGCAGTTATTGCAGTATTAATAATCGGATTAGGATGGGTTACGGTAAAGTATTTTGAACCGGAAACAAAAGGATGGAAAGTAGATTATACAGAACGAACTGTAGAAATTGAGAAAAAGCTTGGCATGAAAAAAGAAGCTATTTTAGCAGAAAAATCAGGGGATGAGCTTGTAAAAGAATACCAGCTTAAGATGAAGCATTTAGATACGGATACAGCACCGGCAAGCAGTTCTCCACTTTCTTTCATGAGAGATACAGGTTTTATCGTATTTCCAATTTTGCTCCCATTTATCCTCGTGTATGCAAGTACAATTTTTGCGAATGAATATAGCTGGGGAACATATAAATTTTTAACGATACGACCAGCGAGTCGCTTTAAAATTTTAACAGCAAAATTTTTAGCAATTGTTATATTTGCAGCTTTATTATTTATATTTAATATGATCTTCTCCGCTTTATGTGGACTTGTTATTTATAAATTCCAACAGCCTGCATGGAGTGAGTTTATTTTCCAAGATGGAAATATAATAAAACAAAACATTTTTGTAGAAGCAAGTAAATATTATGTTTTATCGTGGTTACCAACGGTTGTGTACGCATCGTTTGCATTTATGATTTCTGTGTTAACAAGATCTAGTGGAGGTGCAATTGGTATTTCACTATTCCTTGCTTTATCAGGCAATATTGCGCTATTAGCAGCCACTAGATATAACTGGGCGAAATATTTATTGCCAGCAAACACAGATTTATATAGTATTTCAAAGAATGGAAGTTTTATTGATGGAGTAACATTCCCGTTTGCATCATGTATGTTGTTACTTTATTTGTTCGTATTTTTATGTATTTCATATACTGTGTTTTTAAAACGTGATTTAACTTAATAAGAAAAGCCGTTCAGGGTGCTGAGATGCACTTTGAACGGCTTTTTTTATGAGAATTGTTTAAGTGCTCTTTCGGCTAGTAAAGCAAAGTATTCTGCACTTATAGGCAGTGCCTCTTCATTAATTGTAAAAGCAGGATGATGCCATTCATGTGTACCGCTCGTTCCCATAAAGACGAATGAACCTGGTATTTCCTGTTGGTAAAATGAGAAATCTTCTCCAGCCATTGACGGACTAGGCGAGATGATATTAAGATTCATCTTTGTGGCAACTTGAGTAGATAAGTCTGTAAGAGCTTTATCGTTGTGAACAGCAGGAGGACCTGAATAAAAACAGAATTTCGTTTTTACACCTAATGCATCAGATACACCTTTAATAATACGCTCCATGAGTGCTGGAATCTTTTCACGTGTTTCAGCTTGGAATGTGCGAATCGTTCCTTCTAACGTAGCTTTTTCAGGAATCACGTTCCACGTATTTCCTGCATGAATATTTGTAACACTAACAACTGCATTATGAGATGAACTTATATTTCGGCTTACAATTGTTTGCAGTGCCATCACAATTTGAGAGGATGCGACAATAGGATCTACTCCAGCATCTGGTACAGCCGCGTGTGTACCAACTCCGTGAATTTCAATTTCAAATCGATCAACTCCGGCCATCAGTGGACCATCTTTAATGCCAATTGTACCTACTGGTAAATCAGGTTTATTATGCATGCCGAAAATCGCTTGCACATTACGTAAATGTCCAGCATCAATAACTTTGCAAGCGCCATTACTACTTTCTTCAGCTGGTTGGAATATGAAGCGAACCGTTCCATTTAGGGAAGATTCTCTTTCTTTTAATAAGAAAGCAGTACCTAAAATAGCAGCTGTATGAAAATCGTGTCCACAAGCATGCATTTTCCCTCGTACTTTAGATGCATAGGACAAATGTGTTTCTTCTTGAATAGGAAGGGCATCAATATCAGCACGAACTGCTACAATTGGTCCGTTTTTATTACCAGACACTTCAGCGATAATTCCTGTTTCTAAATTGGAATCAATGATAGTAATGTTTTTTTCTTCTAACCAATTTTTTATTGCTTTTGTTGTTTCGAACTCTTCATATGATAGTTCTGGATACTCATGTAAATGTCGACGGATGGAAATAAGTTTTTCTTTTAGTTGATTTGAAATAGATACCATGTAGTATGCCTTCTTTCTTCAGCAAAATATTTATCATAAGTATACAACAATAAAAGAGAGGATTCTCAAATGAAAATCCTCTCTCGTTTATCCCATAAAAGCCCGATTGGTTCAACTAATTAAAGTTTCACTTTATGCTGCGACTTTTTTATGCGTATGATGTTTACGATAACGTCCACGCATTGCGTATGCAATTTGCGGGATTGCAATCCCAATTAATATAAGTGATACACCGAACCATTGTGAAGATAGTACAGCCTCTTTTAAAACGAATACTGACATAATTGTTGTAACTGGTAGTTCCGCTGCACCAAGAATAGTCGCTAAGCCAGAACCGATTTTTGGAATCCCGATTGTAAAGGCAATAGATGGAATAACGATACTAAATGTTCCTAATCCTAAACCGTATTTCCAAAGACCTTGAGAAATGGCACCATTAAAAATAAATGTTGGTGGGAATACAATCATGACTAAAGTTAAAGCACCAGTCATTAAGAGAACACCGCGCGGTAATGAAGGTACTTCAACAGCAACTTTTCCGCTTACGAAAATGTATGTTGCGAATGTAACAGCAGATAATAAACCTAAAATGACCCCAGTCGTATCGAAAGCACCTACTGATTGTTCAAGTAAACCACTTGATAAAAATGTCCCTACAAGTAAGAAAATAACAGAAATAACTTTTTCTCTTGAAGGTAATGTTTTTGTTGCGACTGCTTCAATGATAATTCCGACCCAAACGAATTGGAATAAAAGAATAATTGCAATAGAAGCTGGTACAGTTTTTAATGAAGCATAATAAAAAATTCCGGTAAAACTTGCAGATGTTCCTGCAACGAATAAAAGTAATGCTTGCTTTAAAGGAACGCGACGTCTAGAAAATAGAAGTGTAATAGCAAGCAAAATAATCCAACCGAACAAATATTGGCTGCCAATTACCTCTCCAAGTGAAAATCCTTCTGCATATGCAAGCTTAACAAAAATAGCTAAAATTCCATAACTACACGCTCCTAATAAAACTAAAAGAGAATAACGAAGCATGAAAAATTCCTCCCATCTATATGAAGTTGTTCCGTATCGAAAATATATAACTAGAGGGAAGTATACAAAATTAGAAATAAAGGGTCAAATGAAAGAAAAGTATGACATTTTATAGAATAATAATAAAAGTATGATATTTATGCATAATCTTGAAATT
>NZ_JBNLYC010000041.1:0-37204 GCF_050172015.1 Bacillus sp. GMa5/1
TTTGGGTAACGACAGTAATGAATATACAGTTTAAAGTAGGTATATGGAGTTAATTAGTAGTAAGATTATTATTTTTCTTTTGTATTGTGTTTTACATATTGGATATAGTACGTGAAATTTCAAATGTAAAAGAACAATTATTCTTATTTTCTGTTTTATTATAAAATGGTTTTAAGGGGGAATTGAAATGTTAGATAAAAACAAGGCTATAGATAGTATCACTAACTTTTTACAAGATGAATCCAAAAAATATTTATTAGTAAGAGGTTATGATTGTGATGCTAAATTAAAGGTTATTTTGGGGTGTTTGAATCGTGAATTTAGTAAAGGGATTATAAGAACGAGTGATATGTCTGATATAGCAGATCATATTAATATGGCTTTTAATAAAAAGATGTTACCCCATACTGTAAAATCAACAACTAATTATAAATTAGGGAGAATGCTTGTTAATATAAATAGCTATGTAAATCATACGCAATCTAATCCGAGAGGTAATGAAAATACATTTACTTTATTTTATCCTGTTCAAACAGTTTTAGGTAATGCAAAAAGATATGAAAAATTTCTTGATGAATTGAAGAGTACAAATTCGAAAAAAGTTATACTCATTACAACGATTGAATGGAGTATAAAAGAATGGGATATCGAGAATTACATGGATGAAGTATATTTTTATAGTGTAGAAAATGATAATCCGGAAATTATGAGCAATTTAAGGGATAATGGAGCTTTATTGTAGTCTTAGTTGAATAGAGCGAAAATTAAAGATTTTAGTGAGAATACTTGCACATTGTGTGGGTATTTTTTTATAAAGAAAAGACACCCTAAGGTGCCTTCCTCCGACTTGAACCACTTTACTTTTAATAATATGTATTTGACGCCAATCCAATTATTATTTTATCATGTTTAGTTTTTTCGCACATTGAGAAATGTTGTTTAAATCTACATTTTATTGATACCTTTTTGTTATGTATTTTGCTATATTGTCATAATCCCCATAAATAAATTTCCCATTAATCCCTATAAAATTAAGTTCCTCAAGAATCTTTTCTTTGTTGTTAATGACAATTACTTTATCAGGCACAATCTTTTGTATCCCTTCAATATAAGGGTTTTCTGTATATTGATCACTCTGAAGATAATTTTGGTATATAAATAAACCTTGTTGGTTTCGTCCCCGTTCAAACGTTAATATAGGAGCATATTTAAAGTTAGGAAATACATTTAGACATGCGTTCTTGTCCACTGCCTGTGGATTATAATGCATATTTGCTAATATTATTTGTAGATATGCAGTGTAGATAAATACCGAATAAGAAAGTTTTTTTATCTCTTTATCGAAATTTAATAGTTGCGTATCGAATTTTAGTAAGTCTGTCCAATTTTCAAAGAATTTAAGTTCATATCTACCTTCATCGAAAGGAGGGAACTTATTTACATCTATTAAAGGAATAGATAAAGGGGGAGACTTTAATAACGCATAAAAATCAATATATAGTTTTTTGAAGTATTTATAAAATTCTTTAGGGTGTTCGCTTTTAAATTTATAAAATAAACTATACATATCTAAGAACATGTCATTTTCAAAAGTAGCAAAAAGTTCTAATATATTTACGTCTTCAAATTTTGTTAAAATATTTGTAATGTCAACAAATTGATCTTTAAATAAATAGACAATTCCTTTTTCTTCATCAAGCTGCACTTCATTTGTATTATTCGGGTTTTTATAATCTTGACATGCGAAATAGAGTGCTACTAATGGTGATGTAGTTATATCGATGAGATTCGTCGGAATCCCATGATGTTGGGAAAAAGCTGAAAAATGTGTACGTTCATCGGGAGTTAATTTATGCCAAACTTCTCTTTTAAATTCTTTTTGCATATTAAGAAATGTATTTCCGTTTTTGACTCCATGTTCAGGTCTATGACCAGGTTGTGTTATATTTCTTAAACCTGAAGATAGGGTTTCATCATAATTGGTTGGCTCTCCCCTAAATAAATAATTTGTAAATTTCCCACTCGAGAATAAATCTATATACTCAGCTAAACTCTTTATTTCAGTTACAGCAGGTGTGTGAAGCCCTGATGTTTTCCGTTTTAAGTATTGTTCTGTATTTGTCATATTGACCTCCAAAATTAAAATAATAAAAGCACTCTTTCGAGTGCAGATTACTTCTTAGTTAAAGCAGGATGTTCCCAGTATTGATTAGCTATTTTAGGGAGATTATCATGTAATAAATTAGAGTAATTAATCTTATCTAGTGTATCACGATTGAATTGGAGCTTCATGACATTATCTTTTTTCTCGTTTCCGTACGCATCGACTAGTGGGTACTTATAGAAGAACGTAATTTCACTAATTTCTTTTTCGTCCTTCAAATCTTTTAAGATATATATAGTGTCAATCCACATACCTTTTCTAGTGTAGTTTTGCGTTGCACTTTCTTTCGCTTCAGCAGTAACTAATACAATTTTATCATTAGGTTCATCAGTACCAAGATTGTCATTGATCTGGATGGATTCCACTTTATCCTTACCGAACTTTTTATTTACTACTTTATTCAATTTATCCTCTAAGCCCTTTTCTTTCTTGGCTTCCTCTTTTTCCTTCTTCTCTTGTTCTTTCTTTGCCTTTTCAGCTTCCTTTTTTTCTTCCTTTTCCTTTTTTACTCGCTCTTTTTCTTCAGCTTTCTGAGCTTTCTCCGCCTCTTTTTGTGCTTTCTCTTCAGCTTTAGAATCATTAGAAGTACTTGCTGTTTCGTTAGATGTGCATGCTGCCAATCCCATAAGTAATGCGCTACATGCTAATGCTGTTAATAGTTTTTTACTCATAAGTTTATCAATCCGATCTTAATTATTTTTAATTATTAGCGTGCTTCTACACTTGAGACATTTAATCTTTTTACGTTTGAATAACATCGTATTTTCCTTATTACAGCCAGGACATACCGCTGAATGTGGTACTTTAAAATTTTTATAACAAAAGAAACTGTATATGACGAAAACTATAGCGTAAATAGGTGGTAGTAATAGCGCCGAAATAACACTAGCAATTATTGAAATTATGAAAAATGGTTTCATCAACTTTCTAGCACCAGTATTTATTTTATTATCTTTAGATTGAAAAGTATTTACTTCATAAGTTGTTGGTTGTAATGTAGGCTGCGCTTGTGAATATTGTTGAGTTCCCATGTTTTTATTTTTATTACTGAGTCTTTTCTCATATGATAATCCCGTTCCTGGAATTGACGAAGTGAATCTAGTCCCAGATGGTCCAACAGATACACGAGCTTCTTTGCCACCTACACTGACTCCGGCGCCTTTGTTACTCAAATTTATCTTTACACCAGGAGCGATTTTAACGCTTCTACGAAATTTAAACCCCATAATATAGCACCCTCCTTACGTAAAATGTAAGATTTATAGAAAGCATAACAAATTGAGTTATAACTATATTGTCATATTTTGTCGAATAGAAATAAAAAAAGAGAACCGAATGGCTCTCTTGGTAGGATTGGTAAAATTATGTAAAATTTTACCTCTTTTCTTTGGAAAAGATTTCTTCTACAATGAAATCAAATCACAGTATATCCTTGTTGTTTTGCAACATTTTCACGTACAATGAAACTTGTTTTGCAAAACGACCTTGCTGACGTCCGTCTAGCTCCTCATAAGCTCGTTGGATGTCATTGAATAACAAACCTAATAGCGCATCTTCTTTCCTGTTCTCGAAGTCAAGAAGAGCATCTGTGGTGGTGTTAAAAAAAGACGCAAGTACCTTTAAACTTTCAAGATCAGGTTCATGACGATCAGTTTCCCAGTTTTTGATTTGGCCGCGTGATAAACCCGTTCTTTCAGACAATTGTTCTTGCGTTAAATCAAAAGACTTTCTTAACTGTTTAATGTTTTGTCCGACTGTAGTTTTCATAGTTTGAGTATAATAATCGCCTTATTACTATACCATAATTGGTCGATACTCTGACTTTTAAAAACAATTAAGGTATTTTTACAACCTTGATAAATATGTATAGAACAAATGTTTGTTTGGTGGTAAAATATGCATATGAGGTCTTAATGCAACATTGCATATTTATTTTTATGTCAATTGAGAAACGTTGGTATATAGCGATTATAAAACTTTCTCAACAATTTTCTGATAACCGCACGACTGAATTTTGGAAAAAATGTGATATTATGAAAATAATAAAATAAACGGACGTAAAAAAGACCCATGACTGTGCAAGTAGTGTTGGTCGCACTCTTACACCGTCCTCCCTAATACGCCTAGGGAAAACACTTGTCATAAGTCTCATACATAATTATAACACACAACCTAGATATAGTGACACGTTTTCCTGTAAATGTAAGAAATCTAGGGTAACGTGTCTTTTTTGTCCAACAAGGGGGCAAAACATAGTGCATGACTTAACGTTTGAGGAAGATAAAATTCAAGTAATGAATGGATTGATAAGAAAAATTTCAGATGATCTATTTGCTTCGAAAATTACCAGAGAAGAGTTAGCGAAGTACATCGGAATTGCTAAAAGTACTTTATCCGACATCCTTAACGGCCACACTGAAATTAGTTTTATTTATTTAGTGAAAATTATTATGAGGTTATATGAGCAACCAGCTCCGGAGATTAAAAATGATATGATTTTCGACTATCTGTCATACGCCAAACCAGAAAATAAAAGGGAGGCTTTGGAGTATGCAGCGTTCCGCCGAGAATTCGATTCTTTAAAAGAGTTAATTGCAGATGAATTAACATCACCAACAGAACTCAATAGAGAATGGGCAAGTGTTTATCAAATAATTTACGAACATTGTAGAGATAAACAAGATGATGAAACAAAGTATGATCCTTACACGTTTTATGATGATTTAGATAGTAAAAAGAGTGAAGTATCATCTAAAGAAATGAAAATTTTTATCGAAATATTACTATGTCAAACGCTTTACCAAATGAAAGAATATAAATTGTTATTCAAACGAATAGTTCGTGTAGAGAAAAAAGCGCTTAAAATCTCAAACAAGTTCATCCGCAATAGCTATTTAGTTCGAATAAAAGAAGGTATGTGTGTAACATATTTAATGCAAAATGAAATTGAAAATGCACGCAAAAACTCTATGGAACTTTTTAAGATTTGTGACAAAAATCCTAATTTTGCAATCCAAAAAGCTAATGCGTTTTATAACTTAGGAGAATCGTATATATTCGAAGATTATAGAAGGTCTAAAAAGTACTTGGAATGTGCACTGTCTATGTTGAATGATGGAAAATTCAAAGATAACGAAGATATAAAAAGAAAAATACAAAAAGTTAATAACACTTTAATCTTTTTGAAAATCCATCATTATCGTGACATTCAAGATGTTTATTCTGGGCTAGATAAAGATGGACATGTATATTTAGAATTACAAAAAGGGAACAAAGAAAAAGCAAAAATGTATTTGTTAGAGATCGAAAAAGAAAGCGGTTCATTAAACGAATTCCAAACTTGTTATATGGGATTAGCTATAAATGATAAATATTTATTAGAAAAATCACACAAAATGTTTCTAGAAAAGAAGAGCCTTTTTTATGCAAATTTACCTAAATTATACTTGGGCTATAATTGAAAAAATGGTATAATAATCTTATAGGAAGAGGTGAATTTATTGAAAAAGATTTTAATGCTTTTACCGATCTTAGCAATTGCTGGAGTATTCGCTTTCTCAGCTGACAAAAAAGTTGAAGAGCCGAAGCAAGAAGCGACAAGCTACGAAAATGTAATTATGTATTCAAACGAACCAGGCGGTGGCGGCTGGTAAAATTTAATAATAGATATTCGAATGCGATTGTCCTGAAAAGGATGGTCGCATTTCGTGCTTTCAGGGGAAGTTCGGTTTTTATAAAAAAAAACAAAAACCGAAACTATGTGAAGGATTCACAAACTACTATGGAGAAACAGGGGGTTTTTAGGATGGAGAAGTATACAGAGTTGGAATTGTTAATTAGCGCAGCAAAGAGTGGGGATCAAGGGGCGATTTCAGCATTAAATACAATCATAGAGCAAATGAACCAATTCCAATCAGAAGAGTAAATAAAAAATAGACGATTGTTAGCTGAATATCGCCATCAATCGTCTAAACTGTTTACCGCACCTTTAATCATGTTCAATATTAGTTTTTGTTTATCTTCATCAAGTTTTTCTATTTTGCTGATCATATCGTGCAATTCTGTTTTAACCTCGGATGACTGGCTTTCATTTAGGTTTTTATAATCAGAAAGTCCCATCACATAGTCCGCAGATACATTTCCTAAGTTTGAAATCTTAGATACAGTTTCTCTAGAAGGTTTTTTCTTACCTGATTCAATTAAGGATACCATTCCTTTACTAACTTCAATAGCATCAGCGAAACTTTGCTGACTCATAGCTAAGCTATTCCTGATTTCTTTTACGCGAATACCAATAATGTTTTCCATCATATTAAAACTCCCCTTTAATTGGACTACTAAAAGTAGTTCCTACATATAAAATGTAACAGAAAAGTTTACTCAAAGACAACTTTTATTTTTATTTTATGATTTTTTTTAAATTATATGTTTACTTTAGGTAAACGTTGTTATATAATCAAATTAACGAAACGAATAAAGGTGATTAACATGGCGAAATTAAATACGCAAAGGGCTAAACAGATACGTTTGCAACTAGGTTATAGTCAAGAAGAAGTAGCTAAACACCTAGAATGTACAAAAGGGTCTTACTGCCAAATGGAACTTGGATATAGACAGCCTAGCCTTGAAAAACTAGGGAGATTATCAAAGTTATATAAGGTATCAACAGATGAACTTTTAGAAATAGGTTAACTATAGGTAGTCAAATTTTTTTAAAGATATGTTTACCTATGGTAAACTAATAAGGAGGAAAGAAAATGAATCAATTAAAAGTTATCGCAAATGAAATGCTTCCAGTTTATCAAAATGAGAATGGTGAAAAATTTGTAAACGCTCGTGAGTTACATGAGCAGATGTTGGTTGGTAAAGTTTTTGCTGCATGGATACAAGATCGTATCGAAAAATACGGTTTCATCGAAAGAGAAGACTTTTTTCCAGTTTCGGAAAAAACAAATGGGCGACCTAAGGTGGAATATTGGCTCACATTAGATACAGCTAAAGAAGTAGCGATGGTACAAAATAACGAAGCTGGACGAGCAATCAGAAAATACTTCATTGAAGTAGAAAAGAGATTCCGTCAACAACAAGCGAAGTCACCAGCTGAGTTGATCTACATGTTAGCTCAACAAAATATGGAAAGCGAAAGACGAATGTCTCAATTACAGCAGCAAGTAACAACCGTACAACATCGATTAGATAATTACGACAGAATCGATACTATCGGTGACTTACAACAACGATTAAACAAAATGATTAGACGATATGCACATCAAGAAAGAATGCCTATATCAAACGCATGGAAAGCCTTCACGGAAGCGTTCAACACTGCATATAAAACGAATTTAAAATTGAAAATCACAAATTACAAAGAAAAACATGGTTTGAAAGACTTAACAAGACCGCAGTACTTATCAATGACAAATCAATTAGAAGATGCGGTTCGTGTAGCGGACAAGCTTCTCAACAAAGGAAGTGCTACAGCATGAGTCAATTAAAAGAAGCTATCGATATTTTAGAATCGGCTTTTACAGATGTTAGAGATCGTTACCCAGCAACACTCACTAATTCACATGGATCATTTCCTAGCATCATGAATAGAACCGAGTACTTAGAAGGGTTAATTGAAACTGCTTTAAACATTATTTGGGAACGCGAGGAGGAATAAATGATGGAAGAAAGTACATTCTCACATTTAATGATACTGGTGGCAGTTATCGGCCTTGCAGGTTTCATTCAACTTATGGAATTCATAAACAAACGGATTATGAAGGATGAAAATTGATGGATAAACAGCAGCGTGATGAATACGAACACAAGAAACTAACATGGATCATAAAGGATTTAAGAGCTAGAGAGATACATAACAGCGCAGATAAGGTTGAGGAAATGCATAAAGAGTTTATTACTTTAGCTAAATAGGACAAGCTCTTGCTTGTCGGAATATTCAGGAATTTAACGGTATCCCCCACCTAATAAACAGGTTCCTGGATATTCCGATGCGCGAGAGCATCAAAACAAAATAAAAAGAGCCGACTACGCCTAATAATCGACTCTTTTGAAGAAATGACTCAATATTTGTACCTCTATTATAACACGGTCATTTCTTCTAAGTAAATAACTACTGAGTGGAGGAATGTGGAAATGGTTGAAAACGGAATGTTAATCGGAAATGCTCAAGATTCATCAGCGAATGATTCTATTGGAAATTGCGAAGGGTGTTCTCAAGAGATCTATATAGGTGAAGAGTACTTGGATTTTGAAGGAGATTACATCCATAACTCAACAGAATGTGTTGAAGAGTATGTAGTTGAGCATTCAATTACGAAAGTAGCGGGTGAATAAGATGGAGGCAAATGTACTTATTACAACTGAAGATATGGCCCATGAACAATGGTTAGAAGCTAGAAAATCTGGTATTGGCGGTTCTGATGCAGCAGCTATTGCAGGGTTAAATAAATGGAGTTCTCCAATTGGAGTTTACTACGACAAAACAAGTGAAACGGTTAAAGATCAATTACCAAGCGAAGCAGCTTACTTTGGAAACGTCTTAGAAGAAATTGTAGCAGAGGAATTCAGTAAACGTACTAATTTGAAGGTTAGAACATGCGACGCAATCTTACAACATCCTGAATACCCTTGGATGCTAGCAAATGTGGATAGGCTAGTTGTTGGTGAAAAAATAGGACTTGAGTGTAAAACCGCTTCTGAATACCTAAAAAAAGAGTGGGAAGGTGAAGAAATTCCAGCTTCTTATCTTCTACAGTGCCAACACTATATGGCAGTTACAGGTTATAAAGCATGGTGGATTGCAGTATTAATTGGTGGCAACAAATTCATCTATAAAAAGATTGAACGTGATGAAGAAATCATTCAGTACCTAATCGATATTGAAAAAGACTTCTGGTTGAACCACGTTGAGAAGGGTATCCCTCCAATGTTTGATGGTTCGGAAGCATCATCTACATTACTTAAAGAAATGTATCCGGATTCGGTTGAGGATAGTGAAGTTGAGTTAGGAAATGAGGTCGAGATATTAATAGAAGCTCGTGATCAGGTAGATAAAGAAATTAAAGCATTAGAAGAACAAAAAACAGAGTACGAAAACAAGATTAAAGCAAAACTTGGCTCAAATGAGATTGGTAAAACAGAAAATTATAAGGTTTCTTGGAAAACACAGATTTCTAATCGGATTGATAGCAAGCGTTTAAAAGAAGAACAACCGGAATTGTACAAACGGTATACAAAAGAATCTAAAAGCAGAAAGTTCACAGTTAAATAGGGAGGAAATGAACGATGGCAAACAATGAATCTATTAAAAATCAATTAGCAAACCGTACTGAAAATAAACCAGCTAGCCCTGAGCAAACAGTTGAAGCTTATATGAAGAAAATGGGTCCAAGAATGGCTGAAGTACTGCCAAAGCACATGGATATGGACCGTATGAGCCGTATAGCACTTACAACAATTCGAACTAACCCAACGCTATTAGAATGTACTGTTCCTTCTCTTATGGGAGCTGTGATGCAAGCGGTACAGCTTGGATTAGAACCAGGGTTACTTGGTCATTGCTACTTGCTTCCATTTAACAAAAACGTAGGTACAAAACAGAATCCTCAGTGGGTTAAGGAAGTTCAATTCATCATCGGATATAAAGGAATGATTGATTTAGCAAGACGTTCCGGTCACATCCAAAGCATTTATGCTCATGCGGTTTACGAGAATGATGAGTTCGAATACGAATTAGGGTTACATCCTAAATTGACACATAAACCTTCGTTTGGAGATAGAGGGAAGTTCATTGGGGCATATGCAGTAGCTCATTTCAAAGATGGCGGATATCAAATGGAATTTATGCCAGAAAGCGAGATTGAAAAGCGCCGAGGTCGTTCTAAATCAAAAGATTTTGGCCCTTGGAAAAGTGATTATGAAGAAATGGCAAAGAAAACAGTTGTGAGATCAATGTTTAAATACTTACCAATCAGTATCGAGGTTCAAACGCAAGCACAGCATGACGAAGTAGTTCGAAAGGACATTACAGCAGAACCAGAGTTTATTGAAGCGGAAGAGACAAATGAAGAGACAACAAGCCAAGAACAATCAGAAATTGTATTTGAACAATGATTGAAAAACAAAGCAAAGTGCTCCTTCCAGCTTGGTGCTGGAAGGATGCCAAATCAACAGACGAAGTAAAACAAAATGTACTGAAATATATAAATCCAAAACGCTACCCAGGTTATAGGGTCCTGAAAGTATCGAAAGGATTTGCTATCTGCGAACGGAGTGATGGTTGATGTTTAAGATACCTGTGAGAAGACAAACGCAAATAGAAATGATACAAGCTACAAATGATTTGATTGAAAGAGGTTTTGATTTCTTAACACCAATTAAGCCGATATATAAGAACGGTAAGTTTTATGAACAAAGCGGTAGAAGTTTTCAAGGGAAACATGAATTTAGAACAATCGGATACGTGGATAATGTCAGCTACGAATGTTGGATGAAGAAGGTGAACTAAATGGCTAAATACAGACATGTACAAACTTCATTTTGGTCAGATGCAAGAGTTTCAGAGGAAATGACACCAGAAGATAGATACTTTTATCTCTACCTAATGACAAATGAACATACTAACCAAATCGGAGTTTATCAGATAACTAGAAAGCAAATGGCTTTCGAATTAGGTTACTCAATCGAAAGTGCAAAAGCTTTGTTAGATCGTTTTATAAATCATCATGAACTTATTGTTTATAACGAAGAAACAAGAGAGATTTGCATACTTAACTGGGGGAAATACAACCTTAACAAAGGTGGGAAGCCAATTGAGGATTGCATAAAAAAGGAGCTTAAAAGTATTAAAGATTCATCGTTAGTAAGACTGGTGTTAGAACGAACAGAAAACACCTCATTAGTACAAAAAGTCAGTGTTTATGCGGGTCTTGACGATACGTCACACGATACGTCCACGATACGGGGACAAAAAGAAAAAGAAAAAGAAAAAGAAAAAGAAAAAGAAAAAAAGACTTCTCGTCACAAGTTTGAAACTTGCGACACCAACGGGGCTAAGTATCTCTTTGAAAAAATTAAGGGTAACAACCCTAAACAAAAAGAGCCTAACTTCGATAATTGGGCAAATGAATTTAGATTAATGCGAGAACGTGATAACAGGGAACCACAAGAGATTAAAGATGTTATTGATTGGTGCCAAGCAGATCCTTTTTGGCAAGGGAATATCTTATCTCCTAAAAAGCTACGTGAGAAGTTTGATCAACTTACAATTCAGATGAAATCTAAAAAGGGAGCGAAGAACAATGCAGAGAGCGGCGGCAGCAATACCAACCGATATAGCCAAAAAGGTGAATATGACTATGGATTCTGATGTATGCGATATGCACGGCATGAATAAGATGAAGTTCGGTGGACAAGTTGTTTGCCCTCGATGCTTCCTTGAAAACGAAAGTAAGAAGCTTCAGCAGCAGGAGCAAGCGAAATACGATGCAGATAAAGCAAACGAGAAGAAATTCATGTTCCATCAACAAAGTATGATTGCAGATAGCAACATTAAGAAAGCTAACTTTGATAATTACCAACCTACTAGCGATGAAGGAGCAAAGAACCTTGAACTCGCAAAGGTCATCGCAACTGATTATCTTAACGGAAAGATTTTCAACACGATTATGGCCGGGAATTGCGGGGCAGGGAAAACACATCTCGCTTATGCTATCGCAGATCAGCTTGCAGGAGCAGGGAGGTCAGTTGTCTTCGTTACAGTCGGTGAGTTGTTACGGAAGATAAAAAGTACATTCAGTAAAGATTCAACATTAACTGAAGATGCAATTATAAGAAGTTTAGTTAGAGCAGAAGTTTTAATAGTTGATGATTTAGGAGCGGAGTTAGGCGCGCTAGATGCCAATACAAAAGCAACGAACTTCATTAATAGAGTGTTATTCGATGTTTTTGATGGCAGGCAAGGTAAATCCACTATCTTCACAACAAACCTCACAGGGAAGCGTTTAGACGACGCATACGATGAACGGATTGTATCACGAATTCTTAATAATTTTAGAACGATCACTTTCAAAGAAACGAAGGATTACAGAAGAAAGGCATTGCCATTTTAAAAGGGGGAATTAAGATGTGTGCATGTAAAGGAACGGGAGTAATTCAGAACGACATCGGAACGGGTATGTATCAGTTTGGGCCATGTATTTGCGAAGCAGCAAACGAAACACCTGAGGAAGTGGATAGAAAGCGTCATGCCGTTATGGCGAGATTAAGAGCAATTCATCAATTGCAAATGGAGGGGAAATGGGATGGGGAAGTTCGAAACGGCAGAACAGCTTGAGAATTATACGATTTCGCAACAGACAAAAAAGTACATGAAAAAAGAAAGACAAAAATTATATATACCTCTTGAGAAGTACGATCTTGTATTTAGCGATAAAGAAGTGAATCACATGAAAACGTTGTGGAGAGAAAATAAATCCCTTGCTGAAATAGCTAAAGAAATGGGACGCCATGAAATGGAAATTGCAGTTCTTATTATGGACCAGGGTGATAAGCAAAGAATTAATAAGCGTCCAATGGGGTTAGGGGCATGAAACAGCTAACACTAGAGGATGTTGTAGGGAGTTTTGATTACACCGCAAAGAGCACGGCCGAACAATTCTTAGCGAAGCCGCCGGGAATCCCTACTTACGCTGTGGATTTCTTCGATAAAGACCTAAGGCAAAAGTTACGGTGGTTTGAAGCGAAGACAAAGAGCGAAGCCGAGGGAATGGCTAAAAAGAAATATGGACATATACAGATTGTTAACACATACATCTCAGGTCGATCTCTGAAAGAAATTATGGAGCTAGATTAGGAGGGAGAACATGCCGAGTTGGATAAGCGAAGAAAATTTGCAAAAAGCGTTAAACAACGGAATTAACTACCACACATTGTACAGCAGAATTAAAAACGGTTGGACGATAAAAGAAGCGATAACAATTCCAGTTCATGAGGGAGTAATCACGAAAGAAGAGAAAAAAATCGCAGAGTCAAACGGAATATCTTACTACACTGTGTACTCAAGAATTAATGAATTGGGGATGAGTATAGAAGAAGCGATTACTGCTCCATTAGGGGTATGTAAAGAACGTAAACATGGAAAATGGGCAAAGATAGCTCTTGAGAATGGAATTTCAAAAACAACCTTTTATAGTAGGTTGCAATTAGGTTGGGGATATGAAGAAGCTGCTACAAAACCAGTAAGAAAGATGAACACAATGAATGAATGGTTAGAGATAGCAAAGAGGAACGGCATTAAACGTAACACCTTTTACACACGTATATATCATCAAAAATTAGATTTAGAAACAGCAGCAACGAGACCGGTAAGTCATCTAGGAAGACGTTGCTCAATGAAATATAAGGAGGAAGTATCGTGAGGTATTACGGACCTGTTATTACTGATGAGGATTATGAGAAGGCGGCTAAGAACGGAATTAGCAAGTCGAATGTATATCAACGAGTGAATGAGTACGGATGGGAGTTAGAACGCGCTATAACGGTACCAATCAGAAAGCGTAAAGGTGGAATCAACGCCGGAGTAATAACTCTTGCTGAAAGGAATGGGATTAGTAAACCGACACTATTCAAAAGAATTAAAAATGGGATGGATCCATATGAAGCGGCAACTAAACCTAAAGGATACGCAGCACACCTGGAACTAGCGAGAAAGAACGGTATTAAGGACGTTACTTTTTATCAAAGAGTTAAAAGAGGAATAAATCCTTACGAAGCAGCTACAAAGCCAGTAATGAATCGTAGAGAAGTACAGCAAATCAGCTAGGAGGCAACATGAATAAGCAAGACAGGTTAATAGAACAATTGATTCAGAGGAATATATTCAAGCTAACCGACGGGCGCGACTTATTTGAAGGGAGTTGCGAGGAACTGGCGGGGTTGTTAAGAGGAGATGGAGAGAATGGCAACTAAGATCATCGTTTACACGAAAAACAATTGCAAGAACTGCGAAGAAGTTAAATGGGCGTTAAATGCTGCAGAAGTAGAATATGAAACTCGTAATATTGAAGAAAACAAAGAATATGTAGAGTGGTTAGCAGATAAGAACTACATGAGTGTACCAGTTACAGTGTTTCCAAGTGGGAAGGAATTGGTTGGATTTGAGTTTGGCGAATTTGCAAAAGAATTAGGACTATAGGAGGGATTGCATGAAGAAAGAAACGAGAATTCAACTTGAATCGGAATTAGAAAGCGTTAATTCAGATATAAGCAACATGAAACTACATTTGAATATGTTAGGGCTTGAGAAAAGGAAAACAGAAGGTAATTTAGAGGATTTAATTACACGTAAGCAACGAATTGAAAGTTCATTAAAAGGAGCGTAATGGAATGGATTTTAAAGAATATCAAACATCAGTTACAAGAACATTTGCAGCAGGAAGAACATACGAGCAGAACGCTACAAACTATGCTATGGGGTTATGCGGAGAAGCGGGAGAAGTTACGGACCATATCAAGAAGGCGGTATATCACGGCCACAATTTAAATGAAGACGAAGTAGAAAAGGAATTAGGCGATGTGCTTTGGTACCTGGCGGCGTTAGCAGAAACGCACCATCTTGATTTAAATGAGATCGCAGAGAAGAACATTCATAAGTTAAAGAAGCGATTCCCAAACGGATTTAGTGAAGAAGACAGTAAGAAACGTGTAGACGTGAAGTAAGATAAAATTTGAATTTTGTACGGAAATGGGGAAGAAGAATGAAAGTTAGGAAATGTAAATCCTGTAACGGAAAAGGATTTGTATTCAGTAAAGATTATGAAATAAGAGAAGACAGATTCGGCTTTGGATTACGCGAAACAGGTATAAAAATTACTTGCGCTAAATGTTTTGGAAAAGGCGTGAAATAGTACAAAAGCGTTATTTTATAAAAAATGGAGGTAAGTAAACATGAACAAATTAAAAAAATATTTAGATGCATTATTAGCTGGTGAAGGTAAAGCGATTATTGAGAAAGAGGATGTACAAGAAGTATTGCCGCGTTTAGAAGCGGTATTAGATGAAACGGGTTGCGTGTACTCTTGGAGCGAAAACATGGAAGGTAGAGTATTGGTTATTATCCATGAAGTGAAATAGAACAAAAACGCTATTTTATTAGAAAAGGAGAATGAACTATGAAGATGCTCGATCTCTTTTCAGGAATCGGGGGAATAAGTTTAGCAGCTGATTGGGCAGGAATTGAGACAGTAGCATTCTGTGAGATCGAGCCATTTAATCAAAAAGTATTAAATAAGCATTGGCCTACAGTACCAATCTTTTCAGATATACGAACTCTTACAAAACAATCATTAGTAGAACGGGGTGTTGATGTTGGAACAATTGACGTTGTGGCAGGAGGATTCCCTTGCCAACCTTACAGTGTTGCCGGGAAGCAAAAAGGCAAGGAAGATGACCGCGACCTCTGGCCAGAAATGTTTAGGATTATCGAAGAAATCAGACCCACTTGGGTCGTTGGTGAAAACGTTGCTAACTTCGCAAATATGGAGCTCGACAGAACGTTATTTAACTTGGAAAGTATCGGTTACCAAGGGAAATCGTTTATTATACCAGCTTGCTCCGTCGGCGCCGAGCACAGAAGAGATAGAGTATTCGTTGTTGCCTACTCCGACAGCAAGTTTATGGAAAGGAGCTTCAAGAAAAAGGTACAAGGGGAGTATTCATTACAAAGGAAGTTTCACACAAGAAGCATTACGCAAATCAGAGACAGATCCGACTCATTTGAACCCAAATTATTGCGAAACTTTAATGGGATTCCCAATGGGGTGGACAGACTTAGAAGCTTAGGTAACGCGGTTGTTCCAGGGCAGATCTATCCGATATTTGAAGCAATAGCAAAGATTGAAGGTTTATTATAAAAATTTCATTTTGTAGAAAAGGGGAATGGATATAGAGGAGATAGTAGTAGCTATTCAATTTGAAAACGATAAGTTTTTAGGAGTATTTGGAGAAACGAACGATATAAAACAAGCTATTACAGCAGATAGCGAAGACACAATTCTTATAATGATTAAAAACCGTAACTTTGAACAAAATTTTAAATTTATTAAGGTTCGTAAAACGTATCAAATAATTAAATAAAAGAGCAGCTAGCAAAAGCTAACTGCTCGGCTGGTTCTCCAAGGGGGAACAAGGAGAAAAGATTATCATGGTATCTACAGTATTGACGGAATATTGAGTTTTATTCAGGGGAGGTAGAGGAAAATGAAAGTAAAAGATATGGTTTTAAACCAATTTGAAAAAGAAGGTAAATACGAAATTACAACTTCTGATGAAGATGAAGGATTAGTGAAATATAAGTGCACAGTTAAAGCGATTGACTCTACATCTATATTTGCAACGTTTTTTGAAATGGATGGTGAAAAATGTGATTTTGCGGCATGGGTTAACTGGAGAGAAATAGTTACTTTAGAAAAGATTCAAACAAAATAATCCTTTGAATAGAAAGTGAGGTTACTAGTTGTTTAAACGTAAAAAGAAGACAGGCCGTATTAATAGCAGAAAAACAGTTGCACTAGGAATTGAGTTTGATAGTAAAACAGAAGCGGAATATTACCTATTCCTAAAGAGCAATCCTGAGGTTGTTGAGATTGAGCTACAACCTCAGTACATGCTCCTTGAAGGGTTTTATATTACTACACGAGAGGGAAAGCGGAAGAAGCGTAGAGACTGGAAATTTACAGCTGATTTCCTTGTTACTTATAAGGATGGAACGCAGGAAGTAATTGATGTTAAGGGCTATGCAAATGATCGCTTCCCATACTTTAAGAAGATGTTTGAACATAGATACCAACAGGAATTAGTTGTAGTTAAAAAGGACAAGCAAAAAGGTTGGATTAGAGAATAAAGGAGCTGGACGAATGACAAAGACAAAAATATATGTGTGGGATCGTATTGAGGGTAACGATAGAGTTATAGATGTATATTTTTCTAGACCAGCTCAATTTAGTTATATTGATTGGATATAGGAGGAGAATAGAATGAGTGGATTCAAAATAAAAACGTTTGGAACAGCAACATCGCAAGGTATTGTAATTGAAACGAGTGATGGCGTTGTAACAATTCATACAGACGATATGTCTTATGCGCATGAATTAGCAGATGCAATCGAAGAATATGCGACAGAGGTTGAAGTAGAGGGTTAATGAATAGTGGAACAATGACTAACAGTGTGGTGGGGGCTGTATTGTAGTCATCGTTCCCTTATTCAACAAAGAGATAGTAAAATTTCACGTACCTGATGTGAATGTAAAAGACAAATTCAGAAATAGGGGGATTCCTTCATGGAGAGACAATTAACATTATTACCGGCTGTAGATGACAAGAAAGTACAAAAGGAAGTAGTAAGCGTATTAAAGGAATACAGAGCACTCAAGATGCGATTTAGTAATGATGTGGAGCAGGAAGGAATCAGTTTATTCCCTGAGTTGCGTGATTCAAGGAATACGAGTAAATGGAAGGTGCAGCAGGTAGAGAAAGCACTTAACAATTTATTAGATGAGGATGAGCGTAAAATCGTTGAGCGGAAGTTTTTAACTAACGAGAGAGTAAAAGATTCAGATGTTTATCATGATCTATTACTTAAGAAGACATATTTCTATGAGAAGAAGCAGAGTGCGGTTAAATTGATTGCTACAGCACTAGGGATAATCTAAAAACAGCGAACAAAACGCGAACTTTTTGGGGGACTAAATAAAATGCTAAAAATTATAAATTATATGTACAAGCCCTTTGACAACCGCATATCGAAGAGGATTAGTACACCTATAAGTGAAACGTTCTTATGCGAGAATGTCACGGTAACGTATACCGCATAGTAGGGCGGGCACGGCGGTAAGAACCCGCGTTAAGACGAAAAGACTAATGAATGTATAACAATGACATATTCCAGTGTGGCGGGTGTGAGATAACTCGCATTCGTCATGCTGTTTCTATTGTATTTATCAATCAGCTCGGAATGCGTCCTCTGGGTTGATAATAAATATAAGTCTATTTCCCTCTAATATGTCGGTTCTTGAAAATGGAATGGGGGTGGTTGCTCTTAAGTGAGTAACGCTTGCATTCTAAAAAGCTAAAAAGTATACGTATCTCGTACATTAGTAATTACTCACGATTCTTATTAATGACCGAAACGAGGGCAAAGAGTTCCACTCTTTGTTTGAGCCAATACAGCGGAAACATTCCCCTTCCGTCCCTCTAGTGTATTGGTTCAAACAAGGCGTCGGAAGAAACATATACGTCTTGGATATAAATCCTTTATAATTCGATATTGGTCAGCTAAGGGCCTGCGACAGCTGATGTATTGACCGACTCTACGGAGTATAAACAAGAGAGTCCCTAGCTCTCTTTGAACCGATGACAGCTCTTACGCATGGAGCAAACTACTGAACGTCGTCGGTTGAAAGAGGTTATGGAAGCTCTTGCTCTTCTCCCAGTCACCGAACACAGGGCGTGTAGCCATAATAGTTGATGCGGTGGCTTGGAGAAGGTTGAGAGTACTCAGCCTTGATCTAAGAGAAACTTTTGCCATTTGTTTTCTCTCTTTTCTCCCATCCCCTTGAAGCTGTCACTTCGGTGATGGCTTTTTGTTTTGTAGGATATTCTTTTATTTTGTCGAATAGATAGAGTAGGAGAGGTGGTGAGAAAATGGGAATGACATATGAAAGGTTTAAGAAACTTGCTCACGGACTAGATTTTGATGAGAAATCTGATGAGTATCTAATGGTTATAGAGGAACTGGAAAAATTATACGAAAATGCATTTGAAATTGTATATTTCTATCCTAAAAATGTATGGAATGAAAAGGAAACGGAGCTAATTTTCTTTTTAAATGATGGGTATTTAACTGTCAAGAAAGAAAAAGAAAATTACCAATACGAGCAATTTAGATGTAAAGTAGTATCTAAATCTCTAGTTAAGGACTACTATGAATATAATGAACAACAATTAACAATTAAGTTCGATAATGGGAAAGAGTTCTTCTTTAGCAGTACAGAAGATACTAATAAACATTGGGTATCAAAATACTCAAAGTCTATTATCGATTTATACAAAGCTATCTAAAAAAAGCATCCATAACGGGTGCTTTTTTCTTTGTTATATAGAAATTACACATTAAACGTGAAGTTGAACAAAATGGACATTTTGTTAGGAGGAGAATGGATGGAAGAAGTAAAGAGTCCTAGAAATAAATTAAAAATCGGAGTTTCTGTTGATACTGATGAAGCAGAAATAAAGCTTAAACGATTGAAGGAAGCAGTTGAAGGATGTACGAAAGCATTTGAGGAATTAGGAGATGCTATTGCTAGTGTAGGCGGATTGTTAAATGGAAATCAAGCAGAATCTGAACAAATTGAAATCACTACATTATTAGATGGTAAAAAAAATGCTGAGTGTGTACAAAATGCAGATAGAGTCAGAAGGGACGTTTTTTGATTAAACCAATAGCAATTATCGTAGGCGCTTCCGCTATCTGGGTGGCGTCTTGTTTGTTGTTAAGGAAAGATAAGGGGTGAGGAAATGCATTGGTTAGATTTCTTAATTGGTTGTTGTGTGGGTTCTTTACTCGGAATTGCATTCTGCTCTTGGTTAGGAAAGAGAAGTGAACGGGAAAGGGATCGAGAAATCGAAATATCATTGCGAAAAGAAATGGAACAATTGAAGGCTATGAAAGACGAGGGATGAGGCAGTGAATTGGATAGACTTCTTCGGAATTTTAATATGGTCAATTATCCTTCGCATGTATTATCGATATGTTACAAAACAAATGAACACAACTAATGAAAATAGGGATAGTTAACAAATTGCATAAGAGCTTATCGATGAGGTGAGTGGTAGATGGAATTAATATATGTTGTTTATGATCATAAGGAATACGACGATTTATTAACAGTGACAAAGGATATTAAAAAGGCAACTGATATATTCATTGAAAACAAAACATATTTGGAAGTATGGACGGATTCAGAACGGCTTTTTGAATGTGGATGTACACATGAGGTAGGCATTTATCGTTGCTATAAATACAACAAAGAGGTATATAACGAATTAAGTAAATACTTGAAGTTTAAGAACTAAATTACTCCATTATAACGGAGTGTGTTAACAAGATGAGCAAATTGACCAATGAACACCGCTATTTTGGCAGTGTTTTTTCCTATGTAGATGAATCAGGTGAAAAACGAATTTCAGTACCAAGTTCATCGCATAAAGTGATAAGTATCGCGCAATCTGATGCTTATAAAGAGAAGATGGAGTTAGATAACTTCCGAATAGGTAGGCAAGCTGACTTCACAGCTTCTAATATGGATACACTCCATGAAGTTTACAGCGTATTAACTACTGCGCAATGTGGTTATTTAATGCTGTTACAGTGCTACGTTAGTTATGATGGTGGCACCTTAGTTAATGCGAATAAAACAGCAATGACCACGAACGATATGATGAATGTACTGCAATTAAAACATAAGAGAAGTTCCTTTTATGATTTTATTAAGGCATGCATGAAATACAGGATTATCACAGAAGAAGACGGAGTATATGCGGTAAATCCTCGGTATCACTTTCGCGGTGTATTTAGTAATCGATACGTCGTGAAGTCTTATACAGCAAAGATTAGACGTGTTTATCGTGAAGTGAAAGCAACTGATATTGGACTGATTTATCGCATGTTGCCATTTATTCATTATGATACGAATGCATTATGTGAGAATCCATCTGAAATAGATCCGAAGAAAATACGTTGGTTCAATCGTAAGGAATTATCGGAAGCAATTGGCATTAACTCGGATACGTTAGGGCGTAGGTTACCTAAAATGACGATAGATGGAAGTTATGTAGTTGCGAGGATAAAGGTTGGTAATGAACCGGAAAGATACACATTTAATCCTAATGTGTTTTATCGGAAGGGTTGTGAACCGGATAAGACATTACAAGCTATGTTTAATGTGAAGAAATGAGGTGATGGGATGAAAGAGAGAACTATGAACGTCGTGACTGTTACTTTGAAAAACGGTAACGAATGGAACATGTCCACTATTTTAAGACCAGATGAGTTATTACCCCTTCTTAATGACCGAAAGTTTATTAGAATGCATTATCATTCTGATGGAGAAAAGAAAGTATCTTTATTGAGTACGGGAGATATTGTATCGATTGACTATGAAGAATTAGCCTAATTGATAATGCATTGAGAACTGAAGCGACTTTATTCGGACAAATCAGTCAAAAAGACGACTTTATTCGGACAACTAAAAACAGGGTTCACGCCTAGAACCACAAGGGATACAGCTGTTCTACCCATGAAATTATATCTTAATCTTGATAGAGGAGGCACTTTATTATGGCGCTTAAACGATTAAATACAGAACACCTAACTGCAATTAATTATTTTGCACTTCCTAATAAGGGCGGTAAAACAAATGATGAGATTGCTAAGATATGTGGAGTATCTAGACAGTCCATACAGAACTGGCGTAATGACCCATTATTTGAACGAGAGCTAAAGAAACAGATGGTACGTAATAGCCAGGATAGATTACCAGAGTTAATCGAATCATTATCAGAGATTGCTATCCGTGATGGTAATGCTGCAATGGCTAAGCTAGCACTACAGATCAATGGCATGTTAGTTGATAAGGTAGAGGTAGAATCTAAGGATGCTACTAATAAGATTGACTATGAAGGAATCGATAAGGACATTGCATCGTTTGAGGAACGGATTGAAGAAGAGGATGTAAAGTGATAGGTTGTTTGACGGCTATATAATAGAAGAAACTCGGTTGAGGGTTAGGTTAGAGAGTGTACAAAACTTTACTATTGGTTAGTCGCTCACTCAAGACAGAGACGCCACCATATTTTTTCGGTAGTTTATGCATGATTTTATGCAATAATTACACTAACTACGCAAGCTACAAACGTTGATATTACGCATGCATAAAAGTAGTAAAAGAAAAATAAATAAAATAAACCTCATAAACGTTGGTTTAATAAGGTTTTTAAGTGTGATTGAATGTTACAGAATGTCATTCTGTTACATTATATATACAAAAACGCGTATTAATTATGCAATAGAATAAAACCCCCGGGGCCCTTTGAAATGAAAGGCGCTCGCCAGACACACTAAAAATCCGCGTATCAAAATTAACTTTTGACTTTACGCAAGTGTAAAACAAAAAAGACCACATCGTCAAGATGCAGTCTTACAGATTCACTTCAACATATACATCGTCAATATTCTCTTGCACGATACCAATGTAACGTAGTGTTTCTCGTTGGCTAGAGTGGTTTAATATAGATTGTAACAATGTTAAATCAACACCTTTTTTATAAGCGTGATAAGCGAATGTCTTACGAAGTGTATGTGTACCCATTTCTACTGTAACACCAGCTCTTTCAGCAGCGTTATTTAATATGCGATAAGCTTGAACACGAGAAATTGCTTTATCACCTTTTCTAGAAGGAAATAGCCAATCGCTATCCTTAGCCGTTTCAGGAATCAGATCCTGAGCGGCTTTTTTAATGGATTCATTTAAACGAAATCTTTTTGCTTTACTCGTTTTACTTTCATGCATAGTAACAAACTCACTGTTTCTGATGTCCTTTACCTTCAATTTAAGGATATCAGAAATACGTAATGCTGAATTGATACCGATAATAAACAACAATAGATCGCGTGGCTTCCCGGCTAACGCTTTTTTCATTTTGTCGATATCACGTTTGGTACGAAGTGGTTGGACAACACCAGCCATATGTATCACTCCTTGATTTTAATGTAATTCACTATCGTTCTGTTACATTCGGTATAACTATTACTTTACATGTAGTCAAACAAATTATGGAAGGAGGCGGTCTATATCGCTTGGATAAATGAAGAATGGTTTGACAGAAAAGAGCGTATGGAGAAGATTACTCAGTTGAAAAGATACATTGTTCCTAGAGTTCGTAATAGAAACAAATTAACTGATGATGAAAAACTAGAACTCAAAACATATATCGATGAATATAACCGCCTCCAGGACATTAACCGCGGCGAGACTGATTTGTTGTTCTTTGCTTACAACTACTTTGGTGAAAATAGAAATAAAGACAATACAGGTAACTGGATTCCTGAATTTAAGGTCCCTGACGACTTTAGTTTGGACAATATTACAGAATATGCACCGCATTTCCATGAAGAGATATGTGACATCATGAATGTGGTATCTACAGAAGAGATTAATAAGAGGGTAGCTGTTGCAGCACCTCGTTCTCATGCAAAATCTTCTTACTTATCAAAGGCTTTTCCGATTCATGAGATTTGCTACCGTAAAAGGTTCTATATCATCTTAATTTCGGAAACTCCTAGTGTATCTAGTGCGAATTTAGAGTGGATTAAACTCCAATTGCAAAGTAATGAGAAGCTAAGACGTGATTTTGGCCCGTTGTTGCATACAAAACAGCAAATGAATCCAAGGGATAATACTTCCGAATTCATTGCATGGGAGCCAAAAGGAAAAGACGAGAAGAAATTACTCACTTTGGTTCAAGCGGCATCTACTGGACAGGCTCTACGTGGTCGAAACTGGAATGGTAAACGTCCTGATTTAATCGTTTGCGATGATTTAGAAGATAAACGGAACACAAATACAGCTCAATTACGGCAAGAGTTAAAGGATTGGTTTGCTCAGGTAGTCATTCCTCTTGGGGATCCGGAGGGAAAACGTACAGCTATTGTATTCATGGGTACAACAGTACATCCTCAGTCGCTTTTAATTGATATTATGGAGCGCCGTTCTGACTTTGAATCCCGTAAGTACCAGGCATTAATTACACCACCTACAAGGCAAGATTTGTGGGCTGAATGTGAGTCGATTTATAAGGATAGAGAGAATAAAACGAGAGCAAGAGATGCTGAGTTATTCTTTACGGCTCATTATGACGAAATGGTTGATGGTGCTGAGGTTTTATGGGAAGAAGTACAGCCGGTGTTTAAATTGATGAAATTTAAATGGGATAACGGAAGCAAAGCTTTTAATACAGAGCTCCAAAACAACCCTATTGATGAAGAAGTGATGATATTTAATCCTGACAACTTTATCTATTGGAACGATAGGGATTTAAATCGCAACTTCCTAAATGGAGAATACTTCATTTCTATGGGTGTTGACTTGGCAATGGGTAAACAACGCGGTGACTATTCTGCCATTTCTGTTGTAGCAAAGCATAAAGAGAACGATACGATTTATGTTATTGGCTCTTATGGTGAAAAAGTGAAACCGGACGAATTTATGAAGGTAATTACTAAAGATGTGTTGCATTTTAGGCCTGATGTAATTGCTGTTGAAGCGCAAGCAGCTCAAGAATTCTTTGCTGATATGTTACAAAAAAAGCTAGTATCAGTTGGCTATCCAGCCGATACACGTTTACACAAGGTGAAACAACGATTTAATAAGGAATTACGTATAGAAGCGTTAATACCTCGTATTGAAAATGGAGAAATTCAGTTTGATAGAAGACATTCTTTATTATTAGAGCAATTTCAGTACTACGGTACAAATATGCACGATGATTTGCCGGATAGTTTAGAAATGGCTGTTTCGGCAGCAGGTAATAGCTCTACAGTAGTAAGAACTATCGCTAAAAGAATGCGATAGAAAGGAGGTGAACAATGAATCAACCGATTGCAGACTACAATATATTAAATCCTCTTGATATGGATGAACTTCTGTTTTCACCATGGCAGCAAGCTATTGGGAAAGAAACTTGGAATCGCATTAATAGACAAATTCGATATTACGAGTATTACGATGGGAAACAGCACGTAGATCCAAATACAGGACAACTCGTAAAAGCTAGGGATTTACCTCGGCCTGATGGATTGGATTATGATCCTACTCGTTATGCTACGAACTATTTCAAAGTCATGATTAATGAAAAAGCACGTTGGCAAATGGCGGGTAAACATGGTATTTCAGTTTCTCCAAAGCAAATTGATTCGATTGAAGAAATGTTGCAAATGGATTACAAGCCATCTAAAGAGCAAATGATTGAGAATCAACGAGTAGATAACTATGAAAAGTTGTTATATAAGCTATGGAAAGACAACAAAATGCGAGAAAAGCTGATACAGGCTGCAAGAGATCGTCTGATTGTTGGTAGGGTTGCTTGTAAAATTGTTTTTAACCCGAAGAGCGGTAAAATCAAATGGGTTTTCCGTCCTGATACAGAAGTGATTCCGATTTATTCAGATGATGATTATGACGAATTAGAAGCTGTTCATTTCGTTAATTTCAAGCGTATGGATGACAAAGAGGTTATATATAAACAAACATTTAGTTTAGAAAACGGTATGTGCTTCATTGAAGAGGCTATTTATGATAAAAACTTGAAGGTTATCAAACAAATTCAAGATAAAACATCAATGGGAATAGATTTTATTCCGGTTGTGTTGTTCCCGGTTAATGATTTAAGTGCCTCGGCCGCTGATAATACGGAAGTTGATGATATGAAAGAGCAAACCGACATATTAAATAGCATGAATGAGGATGCTCTTGATTCACTTAAGTTCGAAATGTTTTCTATGACAGCTTTACTAAACGTACCTGATGGAACAGTCGATAAACTACAGATTGCACCAGGAGCTGTGCTTGAGGCAAAAGGCGGTATGGATGGAAAAACGCCAGATATTAAAAAGGTGGAAGGTGGTTTCCGTTGGAAAGATGCCTTTAAAGACCAATATGCGAGGGTAAAAGGTGCATTGCATGAAATCACCTCATTACCTCAAATTGTACCGTCCGAAATGAACTTCGGGGGATTGAATAGTGAGACTTTACACGTACTGTTTCACGATATCATCCAAGAAACCGAGGAACATTGGCTTTCATGGGGCCCAAGATTAGAGGAGTTGCACGAAAAAACCATTCGTTACTTACAAGCGAGGGTTAATAAACCAATATTCAGTTACGACAAAGAAGTTGTTAAATCTATTGGAGAAGATTATGACAATGAAATACGATTTGTGCTTCCTTTACCGGATAATCGTAAAGAATTAGTTCAATTATTAACGGAAGAGACTTCAGCAGGACTTGAATCAATTGCTGGTGCGATGAATCGTCTAGGCGTAGAGAATATAACAGCTAAGAAACAAGAAATTTCAAATGAACAACAAAGGGCAAGACAAAATACAGATCCATACAGAGGAGGTACCGGATAGATGACTCTATCAAAGAAAACTAAGCTATTTATACCAAAAGTAAATTCGAAATACGGATTCTTACAATTCTTTTCCGATCCGAATCCTGAACCGCCAGTGCCAAATGACCCACCGGCACCTAATGATCCACCAAAACCGACACATACTGACGAAGATGTTCAACGTATGATTGCCGAAGCATTGGCAAAAGCGAAAGCAGAAGCTGATGAAAAGACGGAAAAAGAACGACAGGAAGCAGAACGTAAGAATTTAGAGGACCAAGAAAAGTATAAAGAATTATATCTAAACTTAGAAAAGCAAGTAGCTGATGAAAAGGTGAAAACTTTAGATGCTAAGAAGGAAACCCTCTTAGTTGGTGCTGGATATGCCCCTGAACAGGTTGTTTTAGTAAAGGACTTGTTAAAAGGTGATTCAGAGGATGAATTAAAAGCGTCTCTTGAATCTGTAAAACAAGTGATTTTACCTTTAAATACTGGTGCTGATCCTTCACCGGGTAATCCTAGAAGAGATAATCCAGAACCGAAGGACCCAACAGACGTCGGGCGTAACTTATACGCTGAATTAAAAGCAAAAGGAAAATTATAAGAGGAGGAAATTAAATGCCTTATACACCTAAATTTACTGAAAAACCATTTAAAAGTGGTAAAAATATTTTAGCGAGCGAGCATTTACAATATATCGAGGGTGGAGCTACTTTAGATGCTGCTAAATTTGGTGCAAAGTACATCGAATGCGGCACAGCGATTGCACGTAACACTACTACAGGTAAGTTTGAGCCTTATAAAGAAAAAACACCAGGTACACTTGAGCCGGGATTCGATGAGTTCGCTATTCTTGACGTTGATTGGGATTGCGATGGTAAAAATGATGGAGTTGTTGGTCAAGTGGTTATTAGAGGCTCTGTTTATGAAGCAAAGCTTGTGGGCCTAACGGATTCATTCAAGAAAGCAACACCATTAATTCGATATGTTAAACACATCTAATCAAGTCGCCAAATAAAGCGGCTTTTTATTATGCTATTTAACGTAAATATAAGGAGGAAATTAAATGTCGGGTATTACTCAATTAAAAGAATTTCAAAAGCCAGCACTACGTGGGTTAGTTGATGCATTAGAAAAGGAAAAACAGGACGCTCCAACATTAGCGGATCGTTTCTTACCGAATGATCAAGTATTCTCAACGACTTTCGCATATGACGTAATTAAAAAGACGAACCATATCGCAGCAATGATTGGATATGGTGCAGAACCACCAGTAATTGACCGTGATGCAGTTGCTTCTGAAATGGGTGAACTTGCTAAAATGGGTCTTAAATATATTGCGACGGAAGAAGAGTTACTTGCATTAAATCAATCACGTTCTGATGCTGAACATAGAGCGATGATTGAAAAACTGATTGTTAAAGGTGCAGACTTAGTAAAAGCATTACAACGCCGCGTTGATATTTCAAAATTAGAAGCTGTTACAAAAGGAAAATTCGCCTATAACAAAAACGGTGTAAAAATCGATATTGATTATGGTATTCCGACTGATCATAAGGTCGCTTTAACTGGCACAAACGCTTGGACAGATGCAAATGCTGATGCCATCGGTAATTTAATCACATGGAGTGATAAATACACTGATACAAACGGTAAAAAAGCTGATGTGATTCTGATGACTCGCGAAACGCAAGCATTATTACAAAAGAACAAAGGTATTATTGCTGAAGCTCGTGGTGTGGCAAAAGACGGTGCTACACGCGTATCAATTGCAGAAGTTAATGATGTTTTAGCAGGTTACGGATTACCACCAATTCAAATTGTGGAACAACGCAAAATTACAGTACGTAATGTCTACACAGGACAAGATGAAGTGATTGAGTTCATGCCTAAGTACCGTGTTGTATTTGTTTCAGAAGGCCTTGGTAATTTCGTATATGGCCCAACAGTAGAAAACGACTACAAACCAGGTATCGACTTACGTGCTTACGACAAATTCGAACCAATCGAATCAGTAATTCGTGTAGCAGCAGCAGGTTTCCCAATTGTAGAAAAACCATCATTACTATTCCATGCTGACGTAGCAGCTGAATAATGATTAAGGTCAAAGTAGTGGGCGGTATCGTGGATGGACACGGTATCGGCTCACAAATCGAAATCGACGAAAAATCAGCGGTACATTTAGAATCGATTGGTTACGTCGAAATTATCGAAGCGCAAGCAGATGCGGGTGAAAAAGGTGAGTCAGCACCGAAAAAGCCCGCTACACGCAAGCGTACCCCTAAAGTAACTACAGAGGAGTGACGGCTATGGCGACGGAAGGTTTTATTAGCGTAGAAGAACTGAAACAACGGTTGCAAGCCGACGAATTGCTTTTTGATGAGACTTTATTAGCAAATAGCTTTTCGTCGCTAACCGTTCTTAATGATAAACAAGCGCAGTTAGTTACGTTTTACTATCGCTATGTAGATTTAATGGCGAAAGCGACAACTGAAGCATCATCGTTCAAATATACGGACGGTGAAGAAAGTGTAGATAAGTCCAACGTATCGAAGAATTACCGTGATTTAGCGCAACATTATTATGACTTATGGAGTAGCAAGAGAGCGGAGTACGATGGTTCAGGATCTAACTTTAGAATTGCTAAAAGAGCTGATCGTCCGTGAGTGATTTACAGCGAGAATTTGACGAAACGCTTGATAAGATATCAAAGCAATATGAAAAAGAGAATGAAAAACAAGTAGAAGAGACGGTTGCTGCAATTATGCTAATCCGTCTCTTCTTATTGGACTTAATTAATGACTACCAAAAAGATGGTGTTATTAAACGAGGTAGACTAAATTATTTATTACGAGATTTAGATTACTACGAAAAAGAGTTTCGCAAGCAAGCAGGGATATCGTTTGAAAAGATGATTAGTGATACATCGAAATGGACGAGTTCTAAACTTGCTGAGACTCTATTGAAAGTAAAAGATTTAGATCACTTAAATCAGCAAATCGTGAGGAATATGCTAAAGCGTAGAGGCGAAGATGGGTTAATACTATCTGATCGAGTTTGGAACTTAGCGGGCGATATGCGAGCGGAGTTAACGAAGGTAATACGGCCAGCTGTACTAAAAGGTGAAAGTATTAGTTCTATCTCTCAGAAAATACGAGAAGTACATGATAATGAGAAGTGGAAAGTCGAACGTGTAGCGATTACGGAAAGCAATAATACACACCGGGCAGCTACTATTTATAACGGTAACGAGAGTGATATTGTCACAGGTTACAAGATTATTGATAATGGGCATCGACACCGTTATCACTCACAGCATATGTGCTACAAATTAGCTAGGCGCGATGCTTATGGATTAGGACCAGGAAGATATCCGAAAAAGATTCCTGAGAGTTTGCTATCTCAACTAATCAACCCACATCCACAATGTTCATCTCGTTTAAATTACATTATCGGAGAGGAGGAATAACAAGTGTTAACGGAAAAGGACATCGAACAAATAAGAGCTAATCGTGAATTAATCGAACAGAATCGTCGTGAATCTATTATTCTTTGGCGAAAAGGAACCAAGGAAGAGGATCCAATTACAGGTGAAGAAATTCCAGGTGAAGAAATTCAAGAATCGGTGCAAGTTGTTTGGAAAAAATTCACGTTAGAAGATAAAGCAAAGTTTTTAGGTACTGATGTAAAAGAAGGTGAAGCGCTTGTTACTTTCCATCTCGATATTAGTTTAAATGATGTAAATCACCTTGAGAGAAATGGCATTAAATATGTAATTATGCTGATTGATGAACGAGGATTAGGCGGAGCCAACCGCCGAGAAGTAGTCGTAAAGAGGGTGATTTAATGAAGGTAAGCGCGAGAATTAAAGGCCTCGAAAATATTTACCGGATGAATAATCCTGACCGCTACAAAACACCTGTGGCAAACACTGTTGAAAAGCATGCAAGGTTACAAGCGAATACAGCGTCTAACAGAGCGCCTGTTGAGTCAGGTAACTTAGCAGGAAGCATACCACCAAGTGTAAAACCTTTAAATGGAGATAAAACTGGATGGTTGTACGGTTCAGATGTTGAATATGCAGCTGTACAAGAATACACGCACAGAACGAAAAAAGGTTTCATGCGTAAGACGATGTTTGAAGGCGAACAACCTTTAGTTTCTGATTTAGAAAAAGCGATACAACGAACAGCGAGAGGTCTATAACATGACTACAGTAAATGATGTGATGTATTCGCTGAAAAAAGCATTAGAAGAATTTGCTCCTACTACCTGGATATACGATGGCGTTTCTTTAACAGGAAAGTCAAAACCGTTTCTTACAGTTGAGTCGTTAACAGGGACTATCGACAGATATTCAAAAGACAACTACGCACGAAATCATTTAATACAAATCGGAGTATATTCTGATGCAGTATCTAACCGAAATGAATTACAAGATAAGATCATTGACCGACTAGAAAGGCGCCCTATCGACTTGTACAACACAAGTTCGAAGGTCCCTAAGCTAATCGGTTTTTTATATACAGAAGTTTCGTCGTGTGAGCCGATTCCGCAAACGGATATTGCTCAAGTAACGGCGAAACACCTCAGCTTTATTACAATTAGGGTTTAAATTAAGGAGGAATATAGATGGCTGAAACAACAGTAACAGCACAAGCGGCATCGCCAGAGTTCAAGGGTAAAGAAACATTATATTTAATCGACATTCCACAAGCAGCTGGTGCTTCCAAAACAGTTCGTTTATTTAATCAAACTTCAGGTTCACGTTCTATTGAAGCTGGGGAAATTGAATTAAAAACAAAAGACAAATCAGGTAGTGATTACGGGGATGTAACACAATCTGTATCTATCGAAGGCGTAAGTACAGAAGGTGATGAGGCACTTGATTATATTGAGGAAGCTATTACAAATAAGAAACTTGTTAAAATTCATGAAGTTTCCTTACGCAGTGCAAAAGCCGGTGAGTACAAATCGAAAAGCGGAACATTTATGTTGAGTAGCGTTGAACTTTCTCATGAAAATGAAGAGTTCTCTAAGTACTCTATTGAAGCGAAGTTAAACGGTGGTCTGTCTGTAGGTAAAGTTACTACACTTCCGCCTGGAGCATCTGACGGACCGGTTGTTCAATCATAAAGAATTCATGAGTAGGCGGAGGAGACTTCGCCTACTACTTTTATAAAAGAAATATCAACTTATTAATGGAGGTTTTTATAAATGACTAAATCATATACACGCTTTGAAGTAAAAGGAAAAGAATATGAACTTAAATACGGTTTTGAAGCAATCAAATTAATCGATAGTAATGGTGGCCCATTTGAATTTGTTCAAAAAGCAATGCAAGGTGGTCTTGAAGATTTCGTTAACGTAATTTATTACGGATTAATTCATACAGGTGAAGGTATCACGCAAAAAGATATTGAGGCAGAAATTGAACGCCAATTATTATCTGAAGAGTTATCTTTTGACGACATCTTAAAGTTCAATAAAGCAGTTGTTCTTAATAGTTTTTTCTTCCAGAAGACCGTGAACAAATTACTAGCGAGCATGGGAGAGAAAGAGAAGAAAGCGTTCGAGAGTCTGTACGAATAAACATTGACGATTTACAGGCAGATTGTTTTCGATATTTCGGTATGTCAACGCTTGAATCTAAACGGATAAGCATTAAGGAGTACCATATTATGCTTACCGGATATCGTGAACGTTTACTTGATACTTACGAGATTGCTAGTGTTCAAGCGCTATTTTATCGAAATGCTCAGAGCGAGAAGGTAAAGAGTCTAGATGACATATACAAACGTCCTGAAAACGCTCGAATATTAGAAGTGAAGGAAAAAGAGCGTGAGCAACTTACGAAAAAGATTCACGCAAACGAGTCTTTATTCGATGATATCGAACGAGCATTACGAAGTCAGAACGGATAAGGCGGTGAATACAAATTAGTCAAAATAGAGTAGAAGTACAACTCTTAGCAGATATATCTTCATTACGGAGCAGTTTAACACAAGCTACACAGCTTTGGCGTGAATTTCATCAAGCTGTTAGCCAACCGATAAATGTTCCAGCGCCCAATGTACCACCACCGCCTAGAATTCCTGCACCGCCACCTTTACCACCTCCTGATACATCAGCTTGGCAAAGGGCATTTCAAAATGTAGGTAATCAAGCACAAGAAATGGGACGTAGGGTGCAGGCAGTAGGGCAAAGTATGACAACGGCATTTGCACCACTTGCGTATGCTTCTGGCAAAGCTTTTGGAAGTATGATCAAGAACTCGATGGAATTCGAACAGCAAACGAGGAAAGCAGCGGTGCTCACTGGTGGTTCGTACGGACAAGTTAAGAAAGATATCTTGGAAATGGCGACTAGTTCCGTATATTCGACTGGTCAAGTAGCAGCGGCCTATGCCGAATTAGGTGCAAAAGGTTTCGATGCCGCACAATCAACGGCAGCACTACCAGGTGTTCTATCAGCAGCGGCAGCTTCCGGCGAGGATCTAGGAATGGTAGCCGATACAATAACTTCCGCATTAAATGCATTTGGTATGGAAGCGAAGGATAGTGGTCATGTAGCGGACGTACTAGCTCAGGCAGCAAACGCAACAGCAGCAGGCGTGTACGATATGCAATATGCATTTAAGTACGCATCGGGTCCAGCAGCGCAGTTGGGTATTGGAATGGAAGAACTCGCAGCGTCTGTCGGTATCATGTCTAACGCGGGTATCAAAGGTGAGACGGCAGGTACAGCCCTAAGATCAGCAATGCTTCGTTTAGTAAAACCGCCTAAAGCAGCCGCTAACATGTTGAAACAACTCGGTGTTACCACGACAGACAGTAGCGGTAACATGAAGTCGCTCTCTCAGATTATCGGCGAATTGCAAAAAGGTATGGAAGGTATGACGAGCGCTCAAAAGGGTGCAGCACTAGCTACCATATTTGGTACAGAAGCTGTATCAGGTATGATGGCACTTGTTTCAGCCGGACCAGAAAAAATTGATAAATTAACACAATCGCTTATTAAATCTGATGGTGCTTCTAAAAAAGCTGCAGATTCGATGCTCGAAGGTTGGGCAGGCGCGATCGTTAAAATGCAATCGTCTCTTGATGTAGCGGCTCGTGCATTTACAGATGCTTTAGCTCCCGCTATTTCAGTTGTAGCTGACAAAATTAAAGAGTTAGCAGACTGGTTCAATGGGTTATCTTCTACTATGAAAACAGCTATTGCAACGATAGTAACTGTAGGCGCAGCATTCACTGTTTTCATGGCTGTACTTGGGATTTTAATAAGTAGTATAGGTAGTACGATAACAGCAGTTGGGGCTCTTATTACTTGGCTTGGTGAAAGTGCAATGATGGCAAAACTAGCGAGTGCTTCGATGGTCGCTCTACGTGCAGCATTTGCATTCTTAACTGGACCAATTGGTGCAACTATCGCTATTCTCTCTTTACTAGGAGTAGCACTAGTTCAACTATACAAACATAACGAAACGTTCCGTAATGCTGTAAATAGCGCATGGGAATCGATAAAAAATGTAACAGTATCTGCAATAGAAGCTATGAAATCTGCAATTGACTCATTTGGTGCGTATCTTGCGACAATCCCCGCTAAGTTTTCAGCGATGGGCGTTGCGATAGGTGCCTTTTTTAGTTCTGTAATAGCTAAGTTTAGTAGTCTTGGACAGATAATCAGTGGAGCATTTGGTTCAGCAATCGATGGTATAAGCGCAAAGTTTTCAGGGATTAGTTCCGCAATTTCGCCAATCGTAGAATATATTAAATCGTCATTCTCAACAATCGGAAATACGATTGCTACTTTAACACCTTTAATTGTCCGTTTGGGATTATCGTTTTTAGGTGTGACTGGACCTGTTGGTTGGGTAATCGCTATTGTCGCTTCGTTAGGTGCTACGATTTTCAAACTTGTGAATACAAATGATCAGGCAAAAGCAGCATTAATGTCAGCTTGGGAATCAATCCAGAGTGTGTTTAGCGCGGTCGCTTCGGTTATCATGCCAATAATCACTTCACTGGCGCAAGGAATTATAGATGCATTCGCACCACTAGCGCCAGAGTTCCAAAAGACAGGTCAAGTAATTGCAGAAAGCTTTGCAACATTAGGTCCTGCATTTGCAGAATTAGGCGCAGCGTTCGGTGAGTTAGGTTCAACTATCATGGCTCTCTTTGGCGATGTTGTAAAACAAGTTGTACCAGTTGCGACGGATTTATTTAAGTTATTCGGTGAAAATCTGCAACTAATGTTGCCTATGGTTACAGATTTAATGAAACTATTCGCTGAAACAACCATCGGTATTATGCCAGCGATAACGCAAACAATCCAAGAATTATCACAAATGCTTTCGGCGTTAGCAGCTGAAGTAATGCCGATGCTGTCAGAAATGGCGCAACAGGTATTCCCTATAATTGCGAATGTAATCCAAGCATCCGTCGGCGTTTGGATTGCGATCTTGAAGCTATTTGCGGATGTTATTGTGATTATCGTACAAGAAGCCGTTCCTATTTTACTTACGATTATTCAGCAGGTCTTTCCAGTGATTCAATCTATTATTCAGACAGCGATTCCAATCGTAATTGAGTTAATTAAATTATTCGGAGAAATAATAACGATAGTTGCTACAACTGTTGTTCCGCTTATCCTACAAGTAGTACAGGCGGTATTCCCGGTAGTCATGGCGATTATTCAAGCAGTTATGCCAGTGATCTCAGCACTATTCCAAGGTGTAGCTGAGATCATTAAAGGTGTTTTAATTCCAGCAATCCAATTTATCCTTTCGATTGTACAAGCTGTATTCCCGGCAATAATGGGAATTATTACTTCTGTACTTGGTATCATCACAAATGTCATCAAGCTATTTACATCGATACTAAAAGGTGATTGGAGTGGTGCTTGGGAAGCGGTAAAAGGAATCACATCGAGCGTTATGTCGCTTATCGGAAATATCATAAAAGGTGCAATGTCATTAATAGGCGCGGTCGTAACTAGTGGATTGAATCTAGTAAGTTCTATTTTCTCCAGTGTTTTAAACGCGGTATGGGGTGTAGTTAAAGCAATTTTTAATGGTATTAGCAATGTGATTTCTTCCGTTATGACCGCTGTAGGTAATATTATTTCTGCGGGTTGGAATGCGGCTAGTTCCGCAACGTCTAGTATCTTAGATGCGATGTCTAATACGATATCAAATATATGGAATAAGATTATCTCATTCTTAAAAGGTATTAATTTAATGGACATCGGTAAGAACATCATGGAAGGCTTATTAAATGGTATAACGTCGATGGCATCTCGTATTTGGGACAAGGTAACCGAGATTGGTAATGGCATTAAGGATAAATTCACAAGCATATTATCAATTCATTCTCCGTCACGTGTTTTCCGTGACTATGGTGTATATACCGGTCAAGGTTATTTAGAGGGTGTCGATGGAATGAAAAGCGCAATAATCAGGACATCAGAAAATATGGCTAACTGGATGAAGCCGGAAATGTTAGCGGTGGATACAGGTGCTTCCATACCGAGAGGTGTTAACGGACTAGGTGCTTACCGTTCGGCTAAACCTACACCAAGTATGTATAAGCCGAATCAATACGAAAACCAACCGTCTAGAAATAAGGAACCAGCGAATATTAACATACAAATAGGTAAGCAGGAGTTTGCAAGATTTGTGGACGATATTACTGGTGAGCAAGAAGCGATTCGTAAACGTAGAGAAGTATTTTAAAGGAGGGCGGTAGATTGTTAGTTTTTAATGGAATTAATTTAGAAGAATACTTCGAGAAAAAATACGAAAAAGGATTTTTTATGGTTAACGATATAAGAGGTCGTGGAATTTTAAGTGACGAAATTAATGAGTTAACGGTACCTCACCGCCCAGGTTCATATTTTTTAAGTAAAAGGACTCCCAAGAGAGTATTAGAAGTAGATTTCTCTCTTAAGGGAGTCTCTCTTTTTGAGCTAAGAAAGCGTATAGATGAATTAAATGACTTATTAAATACTGACGTACCTGTGCAAATATCATTTACAGATGAGCCGGATTTAGTTTACTACGGGATTAAAGAGTCAGTTGAAGAAAAACTTGAAAAATCTAATATTCACCAAGCAACTATTTCACTAATATGTCCAACCCCTTATAAATTAGGGCCTTCTAGAACAGTAGAATGTAAAACGAATGAGCGTGGTTTAATAGCGGATTTTCAAAATAAAGGGACCGTAGAGTCAGATCCTATTATCAAAATTAAAGTGGAAAATCCTTCTACTTTTATTGATATTTCGCGAAAAAAGGAAGAAGAAATACAACATTTTCGCATGGGGTATCCTGTATCCGTAGAAGAACGAACAGTCGAAAAAGAACAACTTGTTATGCATGATGAAATGAAAACAATGGTTGGTTGGACTCAAAATGGTCCAAACACTGACGAAGGTGAAAATACAGGAACTCTAAAATCAGATGGGGATCGCTTTGTAATTGATAACTTTGGTGCAGGTAGTAAATGGCATGGTGGAGTTGCTAGAAAGAGTTTAAAGGAACCGCTACAAGACTTCACGATTGAAGCAATCGTTGAGTGTTGGAACCAGAATAGTGCCCATTCAATGGGGCGTGTAGAAATCTATTTATTGGATGTAAATTCGGATGTTATAGCTAAACTGACGATGGCAGAGGTTCACCTAAATGTAGCGAGTAACTACGGTGAAATAAGAGCTGGGAAGATTAAAGAGGGGCACCATATTATATCTACTACTGGTGATAGCCCTTGGACTTGGAATGATTTCTTTGGTCGGCTCCGGCTCACA
>NZ_JBNLYC010000042.1:0-36032 GCF_050172015.1 Bacillus sp. GMa5/1
ATTTGAAAATTAGGAGGTTCATAATGGGTAAACTATTAAATTTGTTTCGTGATATGAAAGTAGCAAAAAAGCTATTAATTTCATTCTTTGTAATTTTAATTGCAGCCGTTTCTATAATCGGGGGCATGTCTTATCAAACTGCTAAAAAGAATTTTGAATCACAAATTACGAGTAGTGCTAACGATAATATAAAAATATTAGATAATTTAATCAATCAAATGATTGAAGCAAAATTTAACGATGTGAATAACTTTGCACGAGTAATTCAAGGGAATATGTATCAAGGGGATAATCAGGATGAGCTAAGAAAGACATTATCTCAGTATATCAATTTGAATATAGATGTTGAACAAGTGTATGTTGCCGGTAATGATAAGAAATTTGTACAGGAACCAAATATACAAATGGCAGCAGATTATGATCCAACAACACGACCTTGGTATAAAGATGCAGTGGCAAAACAAGGTGGTATTGTTGTTAGCGAGCCATATAAGGCAAAAGGAAATGGACATATTGTCGTAACGATTGCAAAACAAACAGAAGATAAAAATGGGGTTGTTGCGCTAGATTTAAGTTTAGACAATTTATTAAAAACAACAAAGTTAATCAATATTGGTAAAAAAGGATATGCCTTCATTTTAGATGGAAAGCAAAAAATCATTGCTCATCCACAAGAAAAATCAGGGGATAAAGCAGCTGATTCTTGGGCAAAGAAAATTTATGAAGATAATCATGGTGCTTTTACATATTCTTATGGTGGTAGTGAAAAGAATATGGTATTTGCTACAAACGTAAAAACAGGTTGGAAAATTGGTGGGACGATGTACGCAACTGAAGTAATTGAAGCTGCTCAACCTGTATTTTATAATATGTTAATTGTTATGCTTATTTCGTTAGTAGTAGGTGGAGTACTTATTTATTTTGTGACACTTTCAATTACGAAGCCTTTAAAGAGACTAGTTATCACTTCTAAAGAAATAAGTGAAGGGGATTTAACGCAAACAATTGAAATTCATTCTAATGATGAAATTGGTCAACTTGCGAAAGGTTTTAACGAGATGACAAATTCATTACGAACGTTAATTGGAAGGATTAACACTTCGGCAGGACATGTTGCAGCAGCATCAGAAGAACTAACTGCAAGTGTAAGACAAGCGAGTGAAGCAACTGAGCAAATTACAACAGCAATGGATGAAATATCAAGTGGGGCAACGACGCAAACAACAAGTGTAGAAAATGGTGCTATGTTACTGTTTGATGTAACGGAAGGAATTCAGCATGTAGCAAATAGTTCATCATCTATTAATATCGCTTCTGCTCATACTCGTGAAAAAGCAGAAGATGGTGGGAAACTAGTAGGAAGAACAGTAAACCAGATGCAGTCTATTGCAGAATCGGTTTCACAATCAGATGCTGTTATACAGTTATTAAATAATAAATCAAAACAAATTGGTGATATATTGGAAGTAATTCAAAATATTGCAGATCAAACAAATCTTCTAGCTTTAAATGCGGCAATTGAAGCGGCAAGAGCTGGTGAACATGGAAGAGGTTTTGCAATTGTTGCAGATGAAGTACGTAAATTGGCAGAGCAGTCTAGCATATCTTCCAGTGAAATTAGTAAATTAATAGGCGAAATACAAGACGATATGGGTAAGACAGTCAAATCAATGAATCATGTAAATGAAGAAGTTCAATCTGGACTTGTTATTGCAAATGAAACGAAGCAAAATTTTGCTGAAATTTTACAATCTACAAATGAAATAGCTAATCAAATTAAGACGATGGTTGAAACGGCTAATGGAATGTCAAAAGGGGCAAATGAAGTATCTATTTCAGTAGGACAAATTGCAATGACAGCACAAAATAATGCGACAAGCACACAAAATGTTGCGGCTTCAGCTGAAGAACAGCTAGCTTCGATGGAGGAAATTGGATCAGCGGCGGGTACGCTATCTCAAATGGCTGAAGAATTGCAAGTATTAATTGAGAGATTTAAAGTTTAATAGAGAACAGACTCCCCCTAGTAGCATTATGACACTAGAGGGTAGTCTGTTTTATTATGTAAAATCAAATGGAGATGTAAGCTTCCTTTATGACGTTTAAAATGGTATTTTGCATAATATTTGTCGAAAAATAGAGGTGTTTGTTAGCTTTGTGTATAATTATTAACCTATAGAATACAAATAAAAGGAGAGTATTATGGGAGTGTATTGGGGGACAAAAAGACATTCTTGGCTTAGTTACGTCTCATTTTGGCTAAGTATTTCATTTTTTATTGTTTTTCTAATTGAAGTGTTTATATTAAAAACACTTTCGAATAGCTCGGTGCAAATTGTTAAATATTTTTATTTTATACTTGTACCAGTAAATATTTTTCTTAGTTTAAAGTTACTATTTAAGAAGAATGAAAAGAAAGCGTTACCTATTTTTAGTTTCATTGTCTCATTATTATTTGCAATTTTAATAATCGTATTAGTTTTAGCAGCTATAGGGAAGTTCTTTTAAGGGGAGTGGTATAAGTCACTCTCCTTTTTTATTTGTGGTAGTCTTACTATATGTAAAAGTGTGAATGCTGTGAGCTAATAAAAGCGGAGAGTAGACAATATTTGCATGGATTAAAGTCTGTCGTTATTTGAACTTGTAAGAGTGTATGGAGTAATGAGGTAATATACATAATAATGGAGATAGAATTAGTTATTTTATAAGTGTGTATGAAGCAAATGAATACGATAAGAACGGTGATATATGGTACAATAGCTATGGATAGTGATAGAGATAAAGGGTATATAAAATACTCATCGTTTTTTAGTAAGAGAGGGGTTATCTTATGCTATACGAGGATTTGGAGACATTATTTCAAACAGCTCCGAAAGAAGATAGAGGCGGATGGAAATATATAATCCAAGAACAAAATGATACATTTAAAATTGGTGATGAAATACTGAAAAATCAAATGAGTGTCGAATTGTATTTTAATGAATACGATGAGGTGAAAATCACTTTATATAAAGATGGAATTCCCATTACGACTATGCAAAAAATTACGATTTCAAAAGTTGAATTAGACGAAGATGAAGAAGGTATTCAATTTGTTTTAGAACGCATGCCTAGTCGAATGATTCGGTTGCAGTTAAAGCCGTATTTAGCATTAGAAATGGGACCGTACTGGGAAGTATGTGATGATTGTGAATGAACATAAAAAAGCATCCAATAACATGGATGCTTTTTTATGTTTTTTGAAGTTGTTTAAACGCAATGATTGGAAGTATAACAATACTTACCCATCCGATGATAGGATATAGAATGTGAAGTAAGTCACTGTAACCGATGTAACTAAAGCAATAACTAATTAGTAAAATGAAGAAAATAATATTGTGATTTTTCCACCCAGTAATAGATTGCATCTGTTTTGTCATTCCGAACACATTACCAACTAAAGTTGTGAAAACTTCACCGAAAATAATGAGAACGAAGAAGAAGTGAAAAGTTGCATTAAATCTTCTTATGACTTCAGCCATTGGGATGTTATATTGATAAAATTGATCGACTGATAAGATTGCTAAATGGCTGCATAATAAAATTAAAGAAAGTCCAGCACCACCTAAAATCCCACCCCAAAAAATGGCTTTTCGATCCTTTACTTCACTGGCTAATGGGACGAGAACACTTTGGGCGAGAGAAAGGTTTAAGGCGACATATGTAATAGGGCTAGTAATCCATTTCATATTCCAGCTCTCTGCAGGAATAGTGTTATTAATAGGAGGTGTACCGTGAAAAAAGGTTGTAATAGCAAGTCCGATAATAAAAATCATCATAATAGGTACGACAAGTGTATTTACTTCAAAAACACCTTGTAACCCGCGGCTACTTATAATGAGACAAGCGATAACTGTAATGAGAATACCGAGTTGTCTTGGTAAGCGAAGTTGCTCTTCAAATACTGCACCAGCCCCTGATAACATAACGCTCGTTACGCCGAATAAAACGAGTAATAATAATGTGTTTACAACATTCCCAAATACATCCCCAAATAAATATTTGTTAAATTCTTGCGCTGAAAATGCCCCGATTTGTGATGAAAGTAACATCATCTTTGTGCCAAGCCAAATAAAAAAAAATCCACTTACACATATGCCAATTGTCCCGTATAATCCATTCACTGTGAAAAATTCAACAATTTCTCGTCCAGTAGCAAATCCAGCTCCAACGACAGTTCCGATATAAGTAGCAGCTACTTTCTTTGCTACTTGCCATTGTTGATTGTCCATGTTATCCCTCTTTCTACTATGATGAGCTTGATGTACTATTATGCATATGTATGAGCTTGGACAATTAGACGTATGAAGTGGTTGAAAAAATACATGAATTAAATGATATTAGGGAAGCATTAAAGGTGTTAAAACTTTGTTACATATAAGCCAATTGTTCGAAAGGAAAGGGAATGTATGGTAAAATGTAATTAAGTTATTAAAAGATAAACATTACAAAATGATAAGAGGAGTGATTGTATGAGTACGAAAACAAATGTTGTTGAAGTATTAAACAAGCAGGTAGCAAACTGGAATGTGTTATATGTTAAATTACATAATTATCACTGGTATGTGACAGGGCCACACTTCTTTACATTACATGAGAAATTTGAAGAGTTTTATAATGAGGCTGGAACGTATATTGATGAGTTAGCAGAACGTATTTTAGCTTTAGAAGGTAAACCATTAGCGACAATGAAAGAATATCTCGCAACATCTAGTGTCAGCGAAGGGACAAGCAAAGAATCTGCAGAAGAAATGGTGCAAACATTAGTGAATGATTATTCTGCACTTATTCAAGAATTAAAAGAAGGTATGGAAGTTTCGGGTGAAGCTGGCGATGAAACATCAGCTGACATGCTGTTAGCAATTCATACAACATTAGAACAGCATGTATGGATGCTAAGTGCATTCTTAAAATAATGATAAATATATAGAAACCCATTGAAAAATTATTTCAATGGGTTTTTTTATGATTTTTCAGTTTTCTTTTATGCTATAATATAGTAAAAAGGAGGCGATGCGATGTTTCGCTTTTTCAGAACTGGAAAAGAAGAGCGGGAAATTACGAAAGATGAATTAGAACAAGCGATGGCTCAGTTTTTAGAAACGAATGCTAATATCGTTTATACAGTATTAGTAAATGATGATTATACAGTAAATTATGATTTGTTAAAACCATATTTACCTGCATTTCCAACAAATGTTTTTCTCATAACGAAGGAAACGCTTGAGGTATTTGAACATACAGCAGAAAATTTAAACCTAGTGAAAGAAATTGATGTCGTACAAAAAGCAGTAGATCAATACGTAACAGAAAAAGAAATGTTCCCAATTGTTGAAGGTAGCGAAGATCGCCTCATATGTGGAATGAAATTAGGACCTTACTTAAATCGTAGCTTAAAAAGAGACTTATATATTTCAGAAAAACATTATTTAGTTTCAAGTAAACCAGATAGAAAAAAACAAAAGAGTGGGTAGATGTAATGAAAACAACAATACATATATTGTTGTCTTTTTTTGTTTGTTAAAATATTGAGTTTTCAGTTTATTAATATTTATATTAAATGTATTGGACAGAGAAGGATAACTATTAAGTATCATTCGGAGAATAAGATATTGCTAGGGCGAGTTATATAAAATCTTCACAAAGTGGTATAAAGATTCGCAAAATAAATATTATAAAAAGTTTCGGGGGAATTGGTACATGAAAAATAGTATGACTTACATTCAATTATTAAATGAAACGTTACGTTGTTATGCAAATAAAGGAAGTTTTGAAGCGTACAATTATATAATGGAAAACGCTACAGGTGTAATAGGGAATGAGGCGCAAATATATAATTTTAAGTATGCGCTCGCAAGTGCATCAGGACTTGAAAAAGAAGCATTACATTTAATGAGGGAGGCCATTATAGAAAAGGGATTCTGGTATGGAAATGAATATTTAATTTCCGACGAAGATTTAAAATCACTACATAAATTTAAAGAATTTCATACAATGGTGCAATTATGTAAAGAAAGAGAAGAATTAGCATATAAAAAGGAAAGACCAGATGTGAAATATATATACAGCAAGAAAGAGGGGAATCTACTACTTACATTACATGGTGACCAAGAAAATATTCAAATAGTAGAGCCATATTGGAAATCAGTTTTGGCACAAGATTACACGTTAGCTTTACCACAGTCTTCACAAATTGAGTTTTCAGATGGATTTGTTTGGAATGATATAGAGAGAGGGAAAGAAGAATTAAAAGAGCATTACAATAATTTTATAGAAAATCATACAGTAGAAAATGTAGTAATTGGTGGTTTTTCTGCAGGGGCAAGAGTAGCTTTATATACGATTTTGCAAAAAGATATAGATGTGGATGGTTTTGTTTTTATAGCACCGTGGCTTCCCGAGATTGAAGAATGGGATGAGTTGCTAAGAGTGCTGCAGGATAAACATATAAAAGGATATATAGTATGCGGGGATCAAGATGAAGATTGTTTCGAATCCACGCAGCAATTTGTACGATTATTAAGAGATAAGAATATAGAACATAAGTATAAAGTTGTGCCTAACTTAGATCATGATTATCCTATTAACTTTGATGAGCTATTAAAAGAAGCTATTGAATATATAGGAAATAAAAACAATAAGTAGTAAGAAAAAGAGATGCATCACATGTGATGCATCTCTTTTTAGAGTTATAAATTAAAAGCATTTGCTAGTAAGCGATAAGACTTTAATTTATGTTCAAATTGATGGGTAATCGTGACAATCATAAATTCGTCAGTATTGTATGCTTTGCTTAAGTTTATTATTTTTTCTTTTACAGAAGACGGATCACCAACAATCATACGTTGACGATTTTCTTTTATACGGAATAAATCATAAGCACTGTATGAATAATTTTGAGCAGTTTCAATAGAAGGTGTACCAGTAGTTCGTTTTCCTTGCTCTAATAATAAGATTGATAGATCTAAACTAGAAGCAATTTTTTCCGCTTCTTCATTTGTTTCTCCGCATATAACAAAGATGGCAACGATTGAATTAGGCTTATCTCCTAAAAACGAAGGCTCATATTGTTCTTGGTAAGCCCTCATAACTTCAGGGCCTCCGAAGCCGTTAATAAATTGTGCAAATGCGAAAGAAGCTCCGTTGTTTGCAGCAATTTTAGCGCTCTCTCCGCTAGAACCGAGCATCCACATTTCAGGAGACGTTGGGATAACTGGAGTGGCTTTTAAGTTTGCATAGTGATGGTTTTCTGGTACTTGATCATGTAAGTACATTGCAACGTCTGCAATTTGTTCTGGATATTGATCAAGTGAGACCATTTTCCCTTCTTGAAGTGCGCGAGTTGCTATTGGCATACCACCAGGTGCTCTACCAACACCGAGATCGATGCGGTTCGGATACAATGCTTCTAGAACACGGAAATTCTCAGCAACTTTATATGGGCTATAATGCGGTAACATAACACCACCTGAACCGACTCTAATACGGTCCGTTTTTGCGGCAATATGAGAAATAAGTATTTCTGGACTTGAACCAGCTAAGCTTACGGAATTATGATGTTCGGATACCCAAAAACGTGTGAATCCGAGTTTTTCAACTTCTTGTGCAAGCGTAACTGTATGTGAAAAAGCTTGGGCTGCTGTGCTACCATCTGAAATAGGTGATTGGTCTAATACACTTAACTTGATCATAGAATATACCTCTCAATCTTAATGTACATCCTATTATATATTTACTTATGAAAAATGCGTAGTGAAATGCTCAAAATGAAAAGCGGATAATCTTATTTCCGCTTTTAACGAGAAAATCCGCGTTCATAATGATTCATTTCGACTAGATTTAAAATATATTCATAGTTGTCAATTTCACGCTTTAGTTGTTCACGTTCTTTTTCAGATAGTGTCATATTGCTAAGTTTTTTACATAAGTTTTGTTTCTTTAATTCTAAATGTTTTTTTGTAGCATCGTAGTCATAAGTATGTTTCATTTTTAACCACTCCTTCTTTGTAGTTGCTATATTATACGAAGTATAAAGAAAAGTGAGATCTGTCTCTTATGTACTTTTAGTGAATATTCAAATTGCAATGGTGTTATGTTTATGGGGATTTATGAATAAAATGCACTAAACCACTAACGTCCATTTGATGAAGTAAGGGGTGGAATTGTGCAGAAAGATATAATGTATAATACTGAAATGGATGAAGCGTTAAAAGTTATAGATCAAGGATTGAAGAAGACGATAAGCCCAAAACAAATTATTGTAGTGGGAGCTGGTATGGCTGGGTTAGTTTCAGCTTCTTTATTAAAGGCTGCAGGACATGATGTGAAAATTTTTGAAGCAAATAACCGGGTAGGTGGTCGTATAGAAACAGTTAGAATGGAAGATACCGGATTATATTTAGATGTTGGAGCAATGAGGATTCCTTATTCACATACATTAACGATGGCATATATAAGAAAATTTAGGCTACAGGTGAGACCTTTTATTAATAGGAATGAGACGGATATTATATACGTAAATGGACGGAAAACGACGTTAAAACAATATGAAAAAGATCCAAGTATTCTAAGATATCCTGTGGAAATGAATGAAGTTGGAAAAACGTCAGAGGAATTATTATTGTTAGCGGTACAGCCCATTATAAATTTTATAAAAAAGAACCCAGAAAAAAATTGGGATATTGTTGTAAAGGATTTTGGGAGATACTCTACTGGACAATTTTTAAAGTATCATCCTTATCAGTATAATACTTACTTTTCGCCAGTAACAATTGAGATGATTGGTGTTCTATTAGATTTAGAAGGTTTTTTGGAACGGTCGTTTGTAGAGACTTTACGCTTTCTATACATTATGCAAGAGGAGAGCGGATTTTGTGAAATTGTGGGCGGGAATGATAGATTGCCAAAGTCATTTTTACCGCAATTAGAAGAGAATATTATAAATAATCAAAAATTAATGAAGTTACATCAACACGATAATGGTGTGACAGCTTTCTATCGGAACGAGGAAACTTTTGAATATAGTAGTATTACAGGAGATTTAGTTATTGTTACCATTCCGTTTTCGACAATGCGTTTTGTAGAAGTAGATCCGTTTGATTCTATATCTCATGAAAAATGGAAAGCAATTCGTGAATTACATTATATGCCTGCGACGAAAATAGGAATTCAATTTAAAAGCCGATTTTGGGAAGAACAAGGACAATTAGGTGGCAGAATTATAACAGATTTGCCAATTCGTTATGCCTATTATCCAAGTTATGGAATTGGGGAGAAAGGACCGGCTATGATGTTAGGTAGCTATACATGGTCTTATGACGCGTTGTTATGGGATGGTTTATCAAAAGGGGATCGTATTTATTACGCATTACACAACTTAGCAACAATATTAGGTGGTCAAGTGTATGATGAGTTCATATCTGGAATTTCAAAAAGCTGGACATTGGATCCGTATGCGCTTGGAGGATTTGCACTTTTTCAAGCAGGTCAAGAATCTGAGCTGCAACCAGCGATTGTCAAACCAGAGGGGAGAATATTCTTCGCTGGAGATCATACAACGCTATATCACGGATGGATTCAAGGTGCGATTGAATCTGGAATTCGTGTAGCGGTGGAAGTGAATGAGTAAAAGGTTTTCAATTCAGAAAATTCTTTACTATATAACTTCAGATGGATATTATTATATATAAAAGAAATATAGGGAGTGTTTACAGTGAATCCATTATTATTCGATTTTCCTTCTGAATTTTATACTGACAGACTTTTTATTCGAATGCCGAAACCAGGAGATGGTAAAGTTGTATATGATGCAATTCAGGCTTCAATACAAGAACTAAAACCTTGGATGGTGTTTGCACAAAAAGAGCAAACAGAGCAAGAAGTAGAAGAAAGTATTAGAAAATCACATATTCAATTTTTGCAACGTGAGGATTTAAGATTACTAGTATTTTCGAAAGAAACAGGTGAATTTATTGCTTCAGCCGGATTACATCGTATTAATTGGGATATACCTCAATTTGAAATCGGATATTGGATTGATACAAGGTTTAGCGGAAAAGGCTATATGGTAGAGGCTGCGAAAGGTATAACCGATTACGCTTTTTCTGAATTAAAAGCAAATCGTGTAGAAATTCGTTGTGATTCTTTCAATAAGAAGAGTAGAGCGATACCTGAGAAATTAGGTTTTAAGTTAGAAGGTACGTTAGAAAGTGCGAGTGTTGCGGTAGATGGAAACGGATTAAGAGATATGTGTGTATTTGCCATGACTAGAAATACATATGAAAAAGAAGAGCTGTAAGAAAACAGCTCTTCTTTTTATGCATTATGGTACAGGATGTCCATTAGAGCTTTCGAAAATTGTAAACCATTGTTGACGGTCTAAGTTAACTTTTGTAGCAAGAGCGGCAGTTTTTACGCGATCTAATTTACCAGAGCCAACGATTGGCATCATATTAGCTGGATGAGCAAGTAACCAAGCATACATAACCGTATCTATACTAGAAACACCTAGCTCAGTAGCAACTTTTTGCACAGTTTCACGTACACGTACGGCGCGTTCTGATTGACCAGTAAAGATCTCCCCACCAGCAAGAGGTGACCAAATCATTGGATTGATTCGTTTTTCTTGGCATAAATCAATTGTCCCTTTTTCAAAATGCTCAAGCTGCAATGCAGAAACTTCAATCTGGTTCGTAATAAGCGGGAAATCTAAGTACGAACTTAACATATTAAATTGTGAAGGTAAGAAGTTAGATACACCGAAGTGACGAACTTTCCCTTCTTGTTTTAATTGTGAAAATGCTTTTGCCACTTCATTTGGATCCATAAAAGGATCGGGACGATGAATAAGTAATACGTCAATATAATCTGTATGTAAATTTTTAAGTGATGCTTCTACACTTTGCATAATATGCTCTGCACTAGTATTGTAGTGAGCAACATATCGCTCTGGAAATTTCGGTGATGGGGGAGCGATTCCACACTTTGTAATAATTTGCATGTTTTCTCGTAAGGAAGGCTTTAATTGTAAAGCTTCGCCAAATAACCCTTCACACGTATATGCGCCGTAAATATCAGCGTGATCAAAAGTAGTGATTCCCATATCCATACAATCTTCAATGAAATAAAGTAATTCTTGTTTCGTCATATTCCATTCTGCTAAACGCCAAAATCCTTGAATAATACGAGAAAATTCTAGCGTTTCAGCCATTTGAACTCGATCCATTATAAGTACCCCCTTGATGAATAATAATGTTTTGAAAAGGCTTTCTTACTACATGTTATTATATAGTTAATTAGGTGTAGAGACAATAAATATGTTTTGCTACAAAAACGATTTTCTCTATATGCTATAATGTAGAAACATATAGCTATAAGGAGATGTACGAAATGATTCCAGTAACAATATTAACTGGTTTTCTTGGATCTGGGAAAACGACATTATTAAATCGTATTTTATCAGAAAATCACGGTAAGAAATTAGCGGTGATTGTAAATGAAATAGGGCAAATTGGCATTGATAATCAGTTGATTATGAATGTGGAAGAAGAAATTATGGAAATGACAAATGGCTGTTTATGCTGTACTGTACGTGAAGATTTACTCGTTGCTTTAAAACAGTTACTGGACGTAAAAGCGGAAGGGAAAATGGATTTTGATGGTTTAGTAATTGAAACGACTGGCCTTGCAAATCCAGGCCCGATTATTCAAACATTCTTTTTAGATCCAGTCATTCAATCTGCTTACCAAATTAACGGTGTTGTAACGGTAGTAGATAGTTATCATATACATAAACATTTTGAAAAAGGATTAGAAGCAAAAGAGCAAATTGCGTTTGCTGATGTCGTTTTAGTAAATAAATTAGATTTAATTGAAGAGAATGAGAAAGAAAATCTCTTGCATGAAATTCAAAGAATTAACCCGACTGCAAAGTTAATTGAGGCGACTAACTGTGAGGTAGATATACCATCTTTATTACAAATCCAAACGTTTAAAACGAAAGATACGTTGCAAATTTACCCTCATAAAGAACATAACCACTTAGAAGGTGTGAAATCATTTGTATTACGTGAAGAACGTCCGCTGGATTTACAAAAGCTTAATGAGTGGATGTCAGCTGTCGTTCAAGAGCTAGGGGAATATTTATATCGTTACAAAGGAATTTTATCGATAGATGGAGTAGATAAACGTATCGTTTTCCAAGGTGTACATACGTTATTTGCTGCTTCGTACGATAGAGAGTGGCAAGAGGGCGAAGAGCGAGTAAGTGAAGTAGTTTTTATCGGAAGAGATATTAATAAAGAGTGGTTCCAAGAACATTTCGAGGAGTGTGTGAAATAAGTCTGCGTAAATTGCAGGCTTATTTTTTATAAGCATTCTATTAGATTGCAAAACAGAATTAAATAAGGGGGAGAAACTAAAAATTGATAAATGTATAATAAAAAGCCTGTTTTCACAGGCTTGTATTTTCGTCTATTAGTAACTCCATTACAACACCTACAACTGGACCTTCATCATCAATATCCCCATTTAAGCGGAAACCAAATGATTCATACAGTCCCATTGCAAGTTTGTTGTCTGGATGTAAACTTAAGTAAATTATTTTGCATTCAAATTTTTCTTGTAAGAATTGAATGAGTAAGCGAAGGAAACGTTTTGCGTATCCTTTTCCTTGATATTGTTGGTCAATCATAAAGCGATCGAGCCATACACTTTTATGTTTTACTGAATACCATCCATACATTGCGTATCCTACAAGTGTTTCTCCATCATATAAACCTACTGACGTTCCGTTTCCTTCATATAATGATTCTGCTAAAGAAAACGCGTTACTTTCAATAAATTGTTGCTGATCTTTTGCGACGTCTAAAGCAACTACTGAACGCCAATTTTTTGCTGTTACTTCACAAATGTGAAGATTCATAATTCCAACTCACCTTCTAAATTAATATAGCTTTAAAGCTAATATGGATAATTTTACTTGTTATTTTGGTCAAGTCAAGGATAAATACATAAAAAGGCAGCTGAATAACAGATTCAGCTGCCTAGAAAATATAATGGATTAGTTTGTTGCTTCTTTCAATGTATTTACGTTTTCTTCCATTAAAGTGAAGTAATCTTTATTATTTTTTGCATCATCTTCAGAAATAGTAGCTAAGTGATTTAAGCGTAAAACTTTTGTACCAGTTTCTTTTTGAATTACGGATGCTACTTTTGGAGTAGAGAATGTTTCGAATAAAATATATTTTAGATTATGTTCTTTTACTGTTTTTGTAATGTCAGCAAGCTGCTTTTGAGATGGTTCATCAGAAGCTGAAATTCCAGCGATAGGAATTTGTTTTAGGCCGTATCGTTGTTCCCAGTAACCATAGGCAGCATGAGAAACTAAAATTTCTTTCGTTTTTGCGTTCGCTACAGCTGCCTTAAATCCATCGTCTAAATCAGTAAATTTAGTTTGAAGTGCTGCAAAGTTTTTTTCGAATTCTTGTTTATGTTCAGGTTGTAACTCTACAAGTGCATTTTTAATTTTTTCTGCCTGTTTCATTGCTAGAGTAGGATCTAACCAAACATGCGGGTCTTTATCGTGATGATGTTCATCTTCTTTATGGCCATCTCCATGATCATGATGCTCTTCTTCAGTAGAAGCACGAAGCTCAATACCTTTAGATGCATTTACAATTTTAACATTTTCTTTTTGTAATGTTTTTTCCATTTTTTCAGCAAATGGTTCTAATTCAGCGCCGTTATAAACAAATAAATCGGCTTTTGCAACTTGTACTGTTTGTTTTTGACTTGGTTCAAATGTATGTGAATCTGCACCAGGTGGGTAAATCGCTTCAACATTTACATAGTCGCCACCGATTTTCTTTGCGAAATCAGCAAGCGGAAAAATCGTTGTATAAACTGTTAGCTTTCCATCTTTCTTGGCATTACTTTCTTTTTTATTTGAGCAGCCAGCGAAAATTAAGGTAAAAATAAGTAAGAATGAAAATATAGTCAATCTTTTAGGCATGAAGTTCTCCTCTTTTCTTTTTTACGGATATATTTTCCCCAATTATAGAAGAAAAATATCATTTTAATACAAAACGGAATAATTACGTTTTAGTTTGCGAACTTAGTATAATACATCTTTAATAAAGTTGCAATAAATAATAATCATTCCGATTTGTTTTTGTTATAAAGTTGTCAAATATAGGGGTATTATTTTTGCAAATGCATGCATATGTGACAACGCTGTTTTCATATATTGAAAAGGAGGTAAAGAGGGGGATGAGCGCTTGGGTTACTTAATGGAAGCTATTTTATTAATATTAGCGGTAGTATTGCCATTATCTTTCGTATTAATTTTTTTAAGAAGATTAATAAGTAATTTAGGGGACGCTACAACAATAACGAAATTACAAGAGAGAGATGAGAAAAAAGAGTGAGTAAAGCACTATGCGTACGCATAGTGTTTTACTTGTGGTAAAATAAGAGCAGGAAACTCCTAAAGGTTGTATTTTACTAAAGGAGAGAAAAGTAAAATAAGAGGTATATGCATATATGAATAAGCGAACAGCGTTAATACTCGGTGCAAGTGGTTTAGTTGGACAAGAGATAACGCGTCTATTACTTGAATCAGATTACTACGATTCGGTTACTATTTTTGTAAGAGAGCCAATGCAATTGCAACATGAGAAGTTACAGCAGAAACAAGTTGATTTTTCGGTATTAGAGGAATATAAAGAGTTCTTTGCTGTGGATGATGTTTTTAGTTGCTTAGGAACAACAATAAAAAAAGCAAAAACAAAAGCAAATTTTAAAAAAGTAGATTATGAATATACGTTACGAGCTGCTTGTTTAGCTGAAAAACAAGGGGTACAAAATTTCCTTGTCGTGTCTTCTATGGGAGCGAATCCTAAATCATTCTTCTTTTATTCACAAGTGAAAGGAAAAATGGAAGAAGAATTGCAAAAGTTAGTGATTGGTGGTATTCACATTTTTAGACCATCATTATTAGTAGGAAATCGACAAGAATTTCGTTTCGGTGAACGAATGGCTGAAAAGTTATCTCGTATTATTCCGTTTATCTTTAAAGGAGCTTTCAAAAAATATAAACCAATTTCAGCTAAAGATGTGGCGAAAGGGATGTATATAACCGCGCTGCGAGAAGAATCGGGTATCCATACTTATAATTCAAATGAAATTACAACGATAGAATAAATAAAACCGAGAAGAATGACTTCTCGGTTTTATTTATTCGTATGAATTTTTCCTGGTGCTCGCTTATATTGGTGAGGTTCTTGCAATTCAAAGCCAAGTTCATTGGCCGCTATTCTCGGAAAATACGGATTGCGAAGTAATTCACGTCCGATAAAAATTAAATCTGCTTCGTTATTATTTAAAATTTGCTCTGCTTGTACTCCGGTCGTAATTAATCCAACTGCACCAGTTGCAATGTTAGCATGCTCTTTAATATGTTTAGCATATTGTACTTGATAACCAGGATACACATCAATATGTGCTGGTACAACTGCGCCAGAACTACAATCGATTAAATCTATTCCCTGTTCTTTCATCCACTTTGTATACTGAACGTAATCTTGAACTGTTAGCCCGTCAGGATGATAATCATTTGCTGAAATACGGACAAATAACGGTCCGTCCCAAACTTCATTTACAGAGTCGATGATTTCGCGTAAGAAACGATAGCGGTTTTCAGGTGAACCACCATATTCATCAGTCCGCTTATTGGAAAGCGGAGAAAGAAATTCATTAATAAGATAACCGTGAGCACCGTGTATTTCAATAACATCAAATCCAGCTTGTTTTGATCGTACTGCAGCTTGCTGAAAAGCTAATACAGTATCTTTAATTTGGTGTTTGCTCATTTCTATTGGCATTTTCATTGTTTCATTAAATGGAATGGCTGAAGGAGCTAACGCATCTGTTTCTAATTCTGCTTTTCTTCCGGCGTGAGCGAGTTGAATGGCAGCTTTTGCACCATTATCATGTATAAAAGTAGTCGTTTTATGTAAGCCTTCAATTAGGTTGTCATTCCAAATGCCTAAGTCTTTATTTGAAATTCGACCTTCAGGTAACACGGCTGTTGCTTCAATCATAACTAAACCAACTTGACCGGCAGCTCTTGTTCCATAATGAATGAGATGGAAATTCGTTACTTGGCCATCCCCGTTTTCCGATGAATACATGCACATAGGTGACATAACAATCCGGTTTTTTAATGTAACGTCCTTAATTGTATAAGGTGAAAAAAGTTCGGAATTCATCCAATAGCCTCCTAGATTGAATTTTCTTACATTGTATCATTCTCTTTTTTGTTTCTCTAATAAAACGCTTATACGAAAAATTTTGTATATTCGTGTTACAATGACTAATATGAACTGAATTGGAGGATGGCATATGTACCAGGCTTATTATGAAAGCGAAGTAGGTTTGCTTGAAATTACAGCGAATCAAGAAGGAATTACGTCTGTTATATTTGTTGATGAACGACAAGAAGAAAATAAAAATGAAATGATAGAACAATGTATAAATGAGTTAGATGAATATTTTAAAGGGAAAAGAAAAGAGTTTACGGTCCCGCTGTCTGCGGAGGGAACAGCATTTCAAAAAAATGTATGGGATGCACTTTATACTATTCCATACGGCGTAAGTGCTTCATATTTAGATATTGCAGAGAAAGTTGGAAATACAAAAGCTGTACGGGCAATAGGAGGGGCAAATAGTCGGAATCCAATTTCAATAATTGTTCCATGTCACCGTGTAATAGGAAAGAGTGGAAAGCTTGTTGGATATGCTGGTGGTTTATGGAGGAAAGAGTGGTTATTAAAACACGAAGGTATTTTGAAATGACGTATGGATGGGAAGAGGGATTGTTTTGAAATGTATAAATTGTGGGCAACCTTGCGAGGAGGAACAGTTAAATTGTGCAAGTTGTCAGCGAAACTTGGATAATGAACAAGAGGAAGGTAGCTCGTTAATAGATAAAGAACTAGAAGTATATGTAGGGAGACAATATCCGTATTACAAAAGGAAATGGGAACTTGAGAATAAGCGGATTGCTAGGTGGAGTTGGAATGGTTGGGCTGCTATTTTCAATATAGGCTGGCTAGGATATCGTAAGTATTATGTACCAGCTGCTTTATTTATGTTGTTATTAGTAGCGTGTGATGCATTTTCGTATTATATGGGATTTAATGTAGCGTTGCCAATCATTAATATGGTGCCTCTTACGTTTTTATTACTCATTTTTATTCTGTTTGGAATGGGGATTTTTGCAAATGGATTATACTATCAATTTGCGGAAAGACGTATATACCGAATAAAAGCAAGAGAAATAAAAGATAAATCAGTTGAAAACTATCTAATCAATGATAGCGGCGGAACGAGCAAAATGGGAGCGACAATTGTTACTATTTTAGCAGTTGCTAGTATATTTTTTAGTCATTTCTTTTTTCCGACTGATCGAGACGTTATTCAAAAGGTTCGTACAAGCTCGCTTTATGAATATCCTTTCTTTTCAATAGGTGAATCTTTCGAAAATTATTTTCAAAATTCAGGTTGGATATATTATCGTGGAACGGAAGGGTTAGAATTAGTAGAATTCCAAGGATATAACACCGGAACGCCAAGACAAAAGGTGAAGATTCAATTTGTTGTCGATTATAAATTAGGTGAAGTGGAACCATACTCATTTATGGTTAATGGTGAATCTAAAACTGAAGAAGAGTTTTTGAAGCTGATGGAAGAAATATTTAAAGTTCAAAATCCATTTGATATAGAGGATGGATTACAAGTAAATGCTATTCAAGAGAGCGGCTGGAAAGAAATTTCCGATCGCTTTTTTCTATGTTTGTTAAAATAAATATTTAAAATAATCAGAATCTTTTGTATAATGAAATATATTATATAGGATTTAACTTATACATATAGATTGGGGGAAGGAAGAATGAAGAGAAAGACAACAACAATTGCTGCACTTGCGTTAACGACGAGTGTATTGGTTGCAGGATGTGGGAATGGTGAGAAGGCTTCGACAACGAAGAAAGAATCGAATAAGGGAATGGCCGATAAACAAGTTTTAAATTTGCTAGAAACAGCTGAAATTCCTTCAATGGATACATCTAAATCAACGGATTCTGTATCTTTCCGTGTATTTGTAAATGCAATGGAAGGTTTATATCGTCTAGATAAAGATAATAAACCAACACCAGGTATGGCAAAAGATGTGAAGATTAGTGAAGATAAAAAGACATATACATTTGAATTACGTGATGCGAAATGGTCAAATGGTGATCCAGTTCGAGCACAAGATTTTGTATATGCATGGCAACGTACATTAGATAAAGCAATAGCGGCAGAATATGCATTCATTTTATTTGATGTGAAAAATGCACAGAAAGTAAATAAAGGTGAATTACCAGCAGATCAATTGGGTGTTAAAGCGAAGGATGATAAAACGTTGGTAGTAGAATTAGAGCAACCAGCACCTTATTTTCTTGAGCTTACGTCGTTCCCTACATTTTTCCCATTAAATGAAAAATATGTGAAAGAGCAAGGAGATAAATACGGATTAGAAGCAGATAAATTAGTATATAATGGACCATTTACAATGAGTCAATGGAAACATGAACAAAATTATCAGTTAAAGAAAAATCCTAATTATTGGGATAAAGATACTGTAAAGTTAGACGAAATTAATGTAAGTATTGTGAAGGAAACAAGCACGGGAGTAAATTTATATGATAGTGATCAAGCAGATCGAGTTATTTTAACTTCTGAATTTGTTGATAAATATAAAAAGAATAAACCAGATGAATTTAAAACGAAGTTAGACCCGCGCATATATTTCTTACGTTTTAACCAAAAAAATGCAACATTTAAAAACCAAAAAGTACGTGAAGCGATTGATTTAGCATACGATAAAAAAGGAATTGCTGATGTCATTTTAAATGACGGTTCATTGCCAGCATATTTCTTAGTACCTGAAAAATTCACGACAGGTCCGGATGGAAAAGATTTCCGCTCTGTAAATAAAAACTTCCGTGATAGTAAAGATAACGCAGAGAAAGCAAAAAAATTATGGGAAGAAGCGAAGAAAGAGCTTGGTCAAGATACAATTACGGTTGAATTACTAAACGATGATAACGGTAGCCGTAAAAAAGTAGGCGACTTTATTAAGGAAGAACTAGAGAAAAACTTGCCTGGTATTAAAGTGAATTTGAAACAGCAACCATACAAGCAGAAGCTAGATTTAGAAAAGAAATTCCAATATGAATTCTCATTATCTGCATGGAGCCCTGATTATCCGGATCCAATGACTTATATTGATATGTTTGTTACTGGAAGCTCATTTAATGAAATGGATTATTCTAATCCGAAGTATGATGATTTAGTAGCGAAATCAAAAGGAGAGCTATTAAAAGATGATAAAGCACGCTGGAATGCACTTGCGGAAGCTGAAAAAATCTTAATTGGTCAAGACGCAGCAATTTCTCCTACGTACCAACAAAGTACAGCTTATTTAGAGAAGCCATTTGTAAAAGGCATTGCTAACCATACGTTTGGCGGGGACTTCAGTTATAAATGGGCATATATTACAAAAAAATAGTATAATAAAAGATGAGTGAATTTTCGCTCATCTTTTATTTGTATAAGGAGGAATTATAGTTGTTAAGAGGAATCAATCATATTTGTTTTTCGGTATCTAATTTAGAAAACTCTATTATGTTTTATGAAAAAGTATTAGAAGGAGAATTATTAGTTAAAGGAAGAAAATTAGCTTATTTTAACATATGTGGAGTATGGATAGCGCTTAATGAAGAGACGCATATTCCGAGAAATGAGATTCATCAATCTTATACGCACATTGCATTTTCTGTTGAACAAGAAGACTTTAAATGTCTAATACAGCGATTAGAAGAAAATGATGTTCATATTTTACAAGGAAGAGAACGTGATGTAAGAGATTGCGAATCTATATACTTTGTTGATCCTGACGGTCATAAATTTGAGTTTCACTCAGGGACACTGCAAGACCGTTTAAATTATTATAGAGATGAGAAACCTCATATGACATTTTATTAGGGAGGGATAGCATTTGCATGCACTTGTAATTGGTGGAACAGGAATGCTAAAGAAAGTTTCTATGTGGCTTTGTGAGAAAGGATTTTATGTTTCTATTATCGGGCGAGATGAAGTGAAATTAGAAAATGTTAAGCGAATGAGTTCTGCACCAGAAAATATTACATGCCTTTCGTTAGATTATCATAATGATGAAGATGTAAAGCTAGCTATTAAAAGTACAATTAAGAAAAATGGCCCGATCACATTAGTTGTTGCATGGGTACACACAAGTGCAAAGCATGCACTATCAAATATTTGTAAAGAACTAGATTTGTCGTCTAAAACATATAGTTTATTTCATATTTTAGGTAGTAAAGCATCACGTATGCCTGCACAAAAAATAGGGAGTACGCGATGTATTTATCATAGAATTATTTTAGGTTTTATTTTAGAAGATACATATGGAAGATGGCTTACTCATGAAGAGATAGCTGATGGAGTTATAAAAGGGATTGAAAGTAAACGAGCGGAGTGGATTGTAGGGAGAGTTGAACCGTGGGAATTACGACCAACATGGTGAGGGGGAGTAAGAAATGAAAACAACTATATATGTAACAAGGCATGGTGAAACAGAGTGGAATGTAGCGAAGCGAATGCAGGGACGGAAAAATTCTGCTTTAACTGAAAATGGTATAGTTCAGGCGAAACAATTAGGGAATCGAATGAAAGATTTACCAATCCATGCGATTTATAGTAGTCCGAGCGAAAGAACACTTCATACGGCAGAGTTAATAAAGGGGGAACGTGATATACCTATTATAGCGGATGAGCATTTCTATGAAATCAACATGGGTATATGGGAAGGACAAACAATCGCGGATATAGAAAAGCAATTTCCAGAAGAAGTACATCTGTTTTGGAATGAGCCAAATCTTTTTCAGTCAACATCAGGCGAAAATTTTGAGGCCGTTTATGAAAGAGTAATTGAAGGGATGCAGCTTCTTTTAGAGAAGCATAAAGGACAAAACATATTGATTGTTTCTCATGCGGCAGCAGCAAAATTACTTGTAGGGCATTTCGCGGGAATTGAAATAGAAAATGTGTGGGATGATCCATTTATGCATAGTGCCAGTTTGAGCATAATAGAATTTGAAGAGGGTATTGGTAAAGTGAAACAATTTGCAGATATAAGTCACTTTCAATAAATGTAAAAAAGGCCGCAAAACGGCCTTTTTTGGGTGGTATAAAAACTAGCAGTTACGTTTTTTATACCAGAAGTGATCGAATTTCTTATTTTTGCAAGATGGGAATTTATGTCCGCCTTTGCAATCATTCCATTTGTGTCCGCTATCGTGACAGTCTTTACCATGATCACATGAATCATCGCAAGAGTGACCGTGTCTGTTAGGGAAGAATTCGCATTTTTTACAGAAACTTCGTTTTGTCCAGAAAAATTTCTTTTCAAAGCGTATGCATTTTGTAATGAATGTACAATGTTTTCTGCGAGTACGTTTTGTAACTAATACGCATTCTTTTCTACGCGTTACTTTCGTAACGAACGTCCATTTTTGAACACGTACACGTGTACATTTCGTAACAAATGTCCATTTTTTTACATGCGTACATTTTGTAACGAACGTACAATGTTTCACGCGAGTACATCTTGTTCTAGGACATTTACCCCCAGTTGTACATTTACATCCAGTTGTACAATGATGATGAGTGAATTTATCATCATCGCACTCAAATGTACTTGGATCTTGGTGTAAGAAATCCTCCATCCCAGCACTTTTGATTTCTTCAACAGCTTTTCTAATATCACGTTTCATAGAAATCCTCCTTATCATGTATTAAAGTGAAAAGGTATTCTTTTTCCTTAACATGATATGTATGTAGGCATCTTTCTGAACAGGACAAGAGTGTAATTTTATATAAATAGATGATTGCGGATGTATGGACAAGACAAGGCGCATACATTGAATGAAGAGAACTGAGAAGGGATGAGAAAACATGCTGCCTTCATATGATTTTTTTGTTCATCCAATGTACTTAGTGGAATTGAAAAAGGACATTTGGTCAGATAGTCCAGTGCCAGCAAAATTAACTTATGGAAAAAAGAAGTATGATATTGATATCGTATACCGAGGAGCTCATATTCGGGAATTTGAGAAAAAGTCTTATCATGTTATGTTTTATAAGCCTAAAAAATTTCAAGGTGCGAAAGAGTTTCATTTGAATTCGGAGTTTATGGATCCGTCTCTCATAAGAAATAAATTATCTTTAGATTTTTTTCATGATATTGGTGTACTTTCGCCAAAATCACAACATGTATTTATAAAAATTAATGGTCAAATTCAAGGTGTGTACTTACAGTTAGAATCGGTTGATGAAAATTTTTTAAAAAATAGAGGATTACCGAGTGGTTCTATTTATTATGCGATAGATGATGATGCGAATTTTTCATTAATGAGTGAACGAGATAAAGATGTTAAGACAGAGCTCTTTGCGGGTTATGAATTTAAATATTCGAATAAAAATAGTGAAGAACAACTGAGTGAATTTGTATTTCAAGCGAATACTTTGACGAGGGAAGCCTATGAAAAAGAAATTGGGAAGTTTCTACATGTAGATAAATATTTACGATGGTTAGCAGGAGTTATTTTTACGCAAAACTTTGATGGTTTTGTTCATAACTATGCACTATATCATAACGATGAAACAAATTTATTTGAAGTTATACCGTGGGATTATGATGCGACTTGGGGGCGAGATGTACAAGGGAGACCGCTTAATCATGAATATATTCGCATTCAAGGGTATAATACGTTGAGTGCAAGATTGCTAGACATACCTGTATTTAGAAAGCAGTATCGAAGTATTTTAGAAGAAATATTAGAAGATCAATTTACAGTTTCGTTTATGAGGCCGAAAGTAGAAGGGTTGTGTGAATTGATTCGTCCATATTTACTACAAGATCCATACATGAAAGAAAAATTAGAAACATTTGATCAAGAGGCTGATATGATTTATGAATATATAAATAAGAGAAGAAAGTATATACAAGACCACTTACATGAATTGGATTAATTTTGAAAGAGATTGAAACGTTATCAATCTCTTTTTTTTGTATAATAAAGATGTATCAATGAAAATGAAGTAATATATTTGATAGAGAATGGGGATGCGGATATATGACGATTAAATGGATTGATTGGGTAAAACAAATACAATCTATAGCTCAAGCGGGTTTAACGTATTCTAAGGATGTGTATGATATTGAGCGTTTCCAGCAATTACGAGATATTTCTATTTCAATGATGTCACATTACACGAAAACAGATTGGGAAGTCGTAGAGAAATTATTTGCAAGTGAGACAGGCTATCAAACACCTAAAGTTGATATAAGAGCTGTTGTTTTTCAAAATGAAAAGTTATTATTTGTGAAAGAAAAAAGCGATGGGAAATGGGCATTGCCAGGTGGATGGGCTGATGTCGGTTATACGCCAACCGAAGTTGCAGCAAAAGAAGTTTTCGAAGAGACTGGTTATGAGGTAGATCATTTTAAGTTACTAGCTATATTTGATAAAGAAAAACATCAACCATCTCCATCGGCGACGCATGTATATAAGATTTTCATTGGATGTGAGATTATTGGTGGAGAAAAGAAAACTAGCATTGAAACAGAAGAGGTGGAGTTTTTTGGTGAAAATGAATTGCCTAATTTATCAATTGCTAGAAATACAGAAGACCAAATTAAAGAGATGTTTGCCTACATGAAAGACCTGCAGAAAGAGAAATTAATAGATTAATCCTGCTTGAATTGTACATATTGTTAAAATGAAGATATTGGCAGATTGCAGCCTTTATGTAATAATGGGATGGTATGTGAAGAAAAAAGGAGATAAAAAAGAACATGTTAGCAAACATAATAGATCAGTTATTGCAATTTTTTGCAAGCTTAGGTTACTTTGGAGTAGCTCTTGCTTTAATGATTGAAGTAATCCCGAGTGAAATTGTACTTTCGTATGCTGGCTTTTTAGTAGCGAATGGTAAAATTAGTTTTGTGGGTGCAGTTATCGCCGGAACGATTGGTGGTACTTTAGCGCAAATCTTTTTATACTGGCTTGGATACTACGGAGGGCGTCCGGTTGTAGAGAAATATGGGAAATATCTACTTATTAATAAACATCATTTAGACATAGCGGAAGGTTGGTTTAAGCGTTATGGAGCAGGCGTAATATTTTCTGCGCGCTTTATCCCAGTAGTACGTCATGCGATCTCTATTCCAGCAGGACTAGCTAAGATGCCATTAAAACTATTTACACTTTATACGGTTGTAGCGATCATTCCATGGTCAATTCTATTTATATACTTAGGTGAAAAACTTGGTGGGAATTGGCGACAAATTAAAGAGTATGCATCTGATTACACACATTACATAATTATAGGAGCTGTTCTTTTTATTGCTCTATACTTTGGTTTAAAGTATTTCAAAAAGAAAAAAGCAGCGCGTTAAAGTCAATGATTTTTCATTGGCTTTTTTATTTGTTTCGGTTCTAAAGAAAAGGAGTTGTCCATAATGTGTAATAATAAAGCGTAGCGGAGGAATGTGATGAAAGGGTCACCGTTTATACGTGGAACGATATTTTTAACGATGGCAACGATGATATCAAAAATGTTAGGGTTTATATATGTTATACCATTTACAGCGATGGTCGGTACGAGTGGTTACGTTCTATACACATACGCATATCGTCCTTATACCATCATGCTCAGCATAGCAACAATGGGATTACCGCTAGCTGTTTCAAAGATGGTATCAAAATATGATCAACTGAATGATTATCATACGGTTAAGAGAGTGTTGAAAAGTGGAATCGTGTTTATGTTTATAATGGGAGTCATTTCGTGTTTTACGTTATATATGCTAGCTCCGCATTTAGCTAAACTTGTCATCGATGGGAATGATCAAACGGGGAATAGTGTAGGAGCGGTTACTACTAATATTCGAATTGTAAGTTTTGCGTTAATACTTGTGCCAGTAATGAGTTTATTAAGGGGCTTCTTTCAAGGATTCCAATCGATGGGGCCTTCTGCATTAAGTGTAGTTGTAGAGCAATTTTTTCGTGTTTTAACCATTTTAATAGGAAGCTTTGTCGTTTTATATGTTTTAAAAGCTTCTGTTTCACTAGCAGTTGGTATTTCAACGTTCGGTGCCTTTATGGGAGCTGTAGGTGGATTAACTGTTTTAAGTGCGTATTATATGAGAAGGAGAAGGCACTTAAAGAAAAAAGAAATGGCAAGTATACCACAAACAACGAAATCTTTTTTCTCACTTTATAAGGAGCTCTTTACATATTCTATTCCTTTTGTTGTAGTAGGCTTAGCAATTCCGTTGTATCAGACGATTGATACATTTACAATTAATAAACTACTTATACAGATAGGGTATATGCAAGGCGAAGCGGAAAAAATTAATGCGATAATTGGCCTTGTTCAAATGGTTGTGCTTATCCCGGTATCCGTTGCGACAGCTTTTAGTATGTCTCTCGTACCAGAGATGACGAAAGCTTATACAGCAGGAAATACGAAGCTATTGTACAAACATTTTACGAGAACAAATGTATTAGTAGTAGCGATTACGGTACCGGCGGCAATTGGAATGATGGTGTTAGCCAAGCCTGTATATACCCTTTTATTTGGTGCTGGAAATGATCCAGAGATGGGGAGAATCATTTTACAGTATTATGCTCCTGCTTGCATACTATTTTCTCTTTTTACAGTAACGGCTGCTATGCTACAAGGAATCAATCAACAGCAGAAGACGGTGCTAGGACTAGTGATTGGAATTATTGTGAAGATAGTTTTAAATATTGTATTGCTTCCGTATTTCGATTATGTAAGTTTTATCATTTCAACATACGCGGGCTATACGATTTCAGTCGGGTTTAACTTGTGGATGCTTTCTAAATATGTTATAAAGGCAACATAAGCTTTTAAGGCAGAGAGCACTCTGTCTTTTTCTATGTTTATCCCGCTCTAACGGGCAGTAAGATCCTCATCTCAAAATTCAGCGAAAGAAAAGAAGTTTGGTTGGGGGCGGGCAGTCCGTAAAAGCCCGATTGGTGAGGGCTGAAAATCAGTGGGGGGGATGAAGCTCCCACTGATTAAAGTTTCACTTTATAATATTTTTCTTATAAAAACGTTTTCAAAATAATTTTTCTATTGAAATTTAAACGTATGTTTCATATGCTGAGAATGGCGGTTTAAAAACTGTGATTTAAGAGAGGTAGATTCCTACATGTAAAAAGAATCGGGGTGATAGTATGTTAAATATATATTTAACAGACCGAAACGGAAAACTACAAGAGATTGAGGAAATGCAAAAGGGGTGCTGGATTAATGTACTTCATCCAACAGAAGAAGAAATTCAATATCTAGTACAAACTTTAAATGTAGACTTAGATTTCATTAAAGACCCTTTGGATGATGAAGAACGCTCTCGTATTGAAAAGGAAGACAATAATACTTTAATTATCGTGGATATTCCGACAGTTAGACATGACGAAGAAGGAAATTCGATTTATGACACGATTCCAATAGGTATGATTGTGATGCCGGATTGTTTTGTTACAATCTGCTTAGAAGAGAATCCAATTTTTGAACGTTTTATTAATCAACGTATTAAAGAATTTTATACGTTTAAGAAGACGCGCTTTGCACTTCAGCTCTTATATACGATTTCTACTTATTATTTAAGATACTTAAAGCAAATAAATCGAAAAACAATTGATTTAGAGCATCAATTAAATCAGTCAATGAAAAATAAAGAGATTTTCACATTGTTAGGCCTTGAGAAAAGTTTAGTATACTTTACAACGTCATTAAAGGCTAATAAAATTGTAATTCAAAAGTTAATGCGTAATAGTACATTTTTAAAAATGTATGAAGACGATCAAGATTTATTAGAAGATGTATTAATTGAAAATAAACAGGCTATTGAAATGGCGGAAATATATAGTCACATTTTAAGTGGAATGATGAATACTTTTAGCTCCGTTATATCAAATAATTTAAATAGTGTTATGAAACTGTTAACGTCAATTACGATCATTTTATCTTTACCGACGATGGTTTCTAGTTTCTTTGGAATGAACGTAAAGGTTCCGTTTGAAGGGGAAGCACACGGTTTTGTAATTGTACTCATCATATGTGTAACACTATCTTTCACGTTAGCTTTTGTTTTTTGGAAGAAACGTTACTTTTAACGATAAGAAAGCTGCTCTAGCATAGTTATATAACTACGCTAGAGCAGCTTTTTTGCTATGAAATCTCAAATTTTGAATAGAATATAACTTGTACAATGTAATGTATATAAAGGGTATGTATGTCATATAAACCTTGTCCAATTAATGAAATGGGGTTAAAATTACATATTGTTAATGAAAAGTTGGAGGAAATACATCATGGAATTGTTTCAATTACCGAAAGCATTCCTGCAAATGAATACAATTTTTATTTCCATATTAATCGAAGCACTTCCGTTTGTGCTAATTGGTGTATTTATTTCAGGATTCATTCAAATGTTTGTGACAGAAGATATGGTGGCAAAATGGATGCCGAAGAACCGATTTCTGTCTGTTTTATTAGCTACTTTTTTAGGCATGTTGTTTCCAGGTTGTGAATGTGGAATTGTTCCGATTGTAAGACGATTAATTGGAAAAGGCGTTCCACCATACGCAGGGATTGCATTTATGTTAACTGGACCTATTATTAATCCAGTTGTATTATTTGCTACTTATGTTGCCTTTGGGAGTAGTATGCACATGGTATGGTATCGTTCTATTGTAGCGATTATCGTAGCCATTATCGTTGGAATTATATTATCCTTTATGTTTAAAGAACATCAATTAAGAGATGATCACTTCCCAGAAGTGAATAATAAGCGTCCACTGCGTAAAAAAATGTGGGATGTATGTACACACGCTGTTGAGGAATTCTTCTCAATGGGAAAATATTTAGTACTAGGTGCGTTAATTGCAGCAGCGGTACAAACGTTTGTACAAACTTCAACACTTCTTGCTATTGGACAAGGTCCGTTTTCTTCATCAGCTGTTATGATGGGACTTGCTTATATATTATCACTTTGTTCAGAGGCAGATGCATTTATCGCTTCTTCGTTCCAAAGTACGTTTTCAACAGCTTCACTTGTCGCGTTCCTCGTTTACGGACCGATGGTGGATATTAAAAATATGTTTATGATGCTTGCGACATTTAAAACGAAATTTGTAATTGTTGTTATAGTTACAGTTACTCTTGTTGTTTATGCAAGCTCACTACTCATTTATGCGATGGGGTGGTAGGTTATGTTTCGAGCATATATATTATTAGGTTTTACAATATTAATTGCGCAACTGCATATTTCCGGTAACATTACGAAGTATATCAATATGAAGTATGCCTATTTATCAACAACAGCAGCAATTATTTTAGGTTTCTTAACGATTATACAAATTATCGTCGTTTTCCAAAAAGAACACCAAAAGGAAAAAGAGAAAAATGATTGTAGTTGTGACCATGGTCATTGCGGACATGATCATTCAAAAGATGAGAATACATGGTGGAAAAAAGCATTTTCGTACTCATTGTTTTGTTTTCCAATTATCTCAGGGTTATTTTTCCCAATTGCGACGCTAGATTCGGATATTGTTAAAGCGAAAGGGTTTCACTTTCCTGTTGCACAAGCAGAAAGTAAGGATCCATTTATGACAAGACAATTTCTAAGACCTGATACGAGTATTTATTACGGGAAAGAAGGATACCGCGGTGTAATGGAAAAAGGGAAGAAAGAGTTTGTTACGAAAGACAATATTAATTTGAAAGATGAAGACTTCCTAAAGGGTATGGAAACAATTTATAATTATCCTGGCGAGTTTACTGGGAAAAAATTATCTTTTAAAGGGTTTGTTTTTAGAGATGATTCTTCTAAAAAAGAACAATACTTCTTATTCCGTTTCGGTATTATACATTGCGTAGCAGATTCTGGTGTGTATGGTATGTTAGTGAAAAAACCAGAAGGCGTAGAGTGGAATAATGATGACTGGATTCAAGTAGAAGGAGAGATAACTACTGAGTTTTATCAGCCGTTTCATGCGAATATTCCTGTATTAGAAGTAACAAAATGGAATAAAGTTGAACAGCCGAAAGAACAATATGTATTTAGAGGAGCCGATTGATAAAATCGGTTCTTTTTTGTGGACTAAAAGTTCTGAATGTTGTTAATATTAAACGTGTAGTTCATTTAGTATAGTGATTATTGAAATATTAGGGATAGATCATTAAAGGGGTGATAACAATGACAGAAGTAAAGGGGAAAACAGCCAATGAGTCAAGGGTGTTCAAAACGAGCCGAGTCTTCCCAACGGATTTAAATGATCATAACACGCTATTTGGTGGGAAGATATTAGCGGAGATGGATATGGTTGCTTCTATTTCAGCATCCAGACATTCAAGAAAGGAATGTGTCACAGCATCTATGGACTGGGTCGATTTCTTACATCCTGTTCGTTCTTCAGATTGTGTTAGTTATGAATCTTTCGTAATTTGGACGGGAAGAACTTCTATGGAAGTGTTTGTGAAGGTAGTGGCTGAAGATTTAATTTCAGGTGAGAAGCGTATAGCGGCAACGTCATTCGTTACTTTTGTGGCACTTAGTAAGGAAAATAATCCAGTTCCAGTACCGCGTGTTATCCCTGAAACCGAAGAAGAGAAAGAATTACATCGTATTGCTGTGTTACGTGCAGAACAGCGTCATATACGTAAGGCAGAGAGTAAGAAAGTAGCCACATTGTTAACCTTTTGAGATGAATATTTAGCCATTTAAGTTACTATAGCAGTCGGAAATGGTTTTAAAATGAAAAGCGGACACCTAAAATAGGTGTCCGCTTTTATAGTTTTTTCATCCACATATCATATGACAGTAGCTACTTAGCAGAAGCAAGCAGCACCGACGATGATTAAGAGGATAAATAATACGACTAATAGCGCAAATCCATTACCATGTGCGAAGCCCATTGTTATTTCCTCCTTTTATTTTAAGATACAACATACAATATGCAAATGAGCTATTGTTTGATATGGACATATATCATGCAATGACATATTTTCTTGAATGATAATGTAATAAAAAAGGGAAGATATAGAAATAACAGTAAGTGGAGAAAGGAATTTATCCATGAAGCACTTTTTCGCTATAATCCTTTGTTTAATAGGTGTATTCATTTGGATGAACATCGATGTGGAAATGGGGAAGGAAATGGCTAGTGAATATGAATTAGGACAAGTTCGATTAGGTGAATTTCAACTATATACGAACGGTGAAGAGTTATATAGAAAATTATTTGACGATATAAACGATGCAGAAAAGTATATATATATCCATTTTTATATTGTAGGAAAAGACGAAATAAGCCAAGAGTTTTTACAGTTATTAGAGAAAAAAGCATCTAGCGGAGTAGAAGTGAAATTGTCAGTCGATCGGGTAGGCGGATATAAGCTGAAGAAAAAGGTAATTAGCCGATTAAAAGAAAACGGTGTGAAGTTTACATTTAGTAAAAAACCGAAACTGAAAAATATGTTCTATTCTTTGCATCAACGAAATCATAGACGTATTGTTACGATAGATGGAAAGGTATCATACGTCGGTGGCTTTAATATCGGAAAGGAGTACCTTGGACAAAATCCAAAGTTTGGGCCATGGCGTGATTATCACGTGCGTATCCATGGTGAGGGTGCAGTGGATATGGAAAGAAAGTTCGCCGAAGATTGGAAAGAAGATACAGGAGAAAAAATGCCTATACATGAAAGTATACCTACATTAGGGAATGTGAAATATCAATATTTATTTTCAAATGGAAAAGGCTTATGGGAAAAATATGGAGCACTATTAAAGCAGGCTAAAAAGTCTTTAATTATCGCTACACCATATTTTGTACCAAGTAAAGAAATGGTGAAAGAGTTAAAAGCTGCATTAAATCGTGGTGTTAATGTGAAAATTCTCGTGCCATTTAAAAGTGATGCCATATTGTTAAAACAAGCTGCCTATCCATATTTGAAAGATATGTTACATGCTGGAGCGGAGATTTATCAATATCGAAATGGATTTTTTCATGGGAAAGTAACAATTATTGATGGAGAAATTGTTGATATTGGGACAGCGAATTTTGATAATAGAAGTTTTTATTTAAATTGTGAGTCTAACTGTATCATATATGATAAAACCGTTGTTGATGAAGTATGGAGTCGATTACAGGTAGACTTTCATAAATCAAAACGATTTTCTGAAGAAGATTTTGAGAAAATTAGTAGATGGGATTGGTTTTTAGCAAGAATAGCGAATGTTTTAGCATCATATTTATAGTATATGGACAAAAGAGAAGGGAGGCGCTTTAATGGACTGTATGAAAGAATTAATGAGATATAGTTATATACTAATATACAAGGTTGGAGAGTATGCTGGAAAGGTCAGAGACGAAGAATTAAAAAATCTATTACAGCACCATTTACCATATATGTTACAAGCATATAATGAACAAGTAAATTTTCAAGAAGGAGAGAATGTGCAACATATAACCTGTGAAACAACGGAGTTTGATTTGCATGAAATGGAAAAGGAAACAGTTAGTAAATATACAGGGGATATTCATATTGCAACCAGTTATATTGCGCACTTGAAACGATTAGCTTTAAAGTTTGCTCAAGTTGCAGTGGAAGTTGCTAATCCAGAGTTTCGCTCATTTTTGGAAAATTGTTTCCTGAAAATGAACCGTTACGCTTATAGTGTGTGGCAATATGTTATGAAGAAGGAATATAAGATTACACATCTATATGAAAATGAAAAGTTTGCATGAGAAACTAAGGCGAAATGGTATGCGCCTTAGTTTTTTTACGTCCATTGAGAGAAAAAACTAGTTTTATTGTGTATCGATTGGAAATGAAATATATAAATTAAAATTAGGATTTGTTATCAGAAGATTTACAAAAATTTACCGTATATTTACTGTTTTTCAATCTCTCCTTTAAAAATAGAGAGTAATATGAGGTTGTACATATTCTATCACAAGGAGGAAACGCAAATGAATAAATGGGTTAAATCATTAACTGCTATGGCACTTGCAAGTTCTTTATTAATGGTAGGTTGTAGTAAAGGTGAGGACAAGAAGAAAGAAGACGACACAACAACACAACAAGAGGATAAAAAGGATAAAGAAACAAGCGGAACCGAGAAGTCTACTGATTCTAAAGAAAAGAAATAAAGTAATAATAAAGCTTCCTCTCATATATGAGGAAGCTTTTTTGTTGTAAATTGACTGAGATTATTGAAAAATAGAAAGAGAATGAAAGAGGGGGAAAACAAATGAAAGTATGTATATTGGGAGCAACAGGACGAGTAGGTTCAAACATAATTAATTTAGCATTAAAGGATTCAGCTGAAGTGACTGCATTAGCGCGTGATTTAAATAGAATAGAAATACAACATGAAAGGCTACGAGTGATAGAAGGTAATGTATTGAACGAAAATGATATAAAGAAAGTGATAGAAGGAAGCGATATAGTAATTAGTGCACTTGGAACGGATCAAAATGGAACATTAGGGAAGAGTATGCCACAAATCATTAAGCAAATGGAAGAAGAAGGGGTTCGTAGAATCATAACAATAGGAACAGCTGGTATTTTACAAGCAAGAACAAATCTAAATTTATATCGTTTTCAATCAACGGAATCAAAAAGGAAAACGACAACGGCAGCGGAAGATCATTTGGCTGCATATAAAGTACTAAGTAATAGTAATAATTTATGTTGGACAGTTGTTTGTCCGACACATTTAATAGATGGTGAGGCGACAGAGGTATATCGAACTGAAAAAGATATATTGCCAGAGGGTGGATCAAAAATTACAGTGGGTGATACAGCACACTTTGCATGGGATCTATGTAAGAAAAACATATATGAAAATAGTCGAGTAGGTATTGCATATTAAAAAACCATCCCGAAATCGGGATGGTTAAAAGATGATATAACACAAGAAGATGATAATCATAATGATTTGGAGAATTGCTTTCGCTACTGTACTGCTTAAAAAACCAACTACAGTAGCGACTCCAACTAGAAAGGCATCTTTTGGCGCTTTTTTATGCACAAGTTCTGTTATAAATACTGATAAGAACGGTATGATAATAAGTCCGAATGGCGGGAAGAAGAACGATCCGACAATGATAGAAATCATTCCGACACGTTCGCCCCATTTAGAACTACCGTATTTTTTTAAGAAATATCCATTTGCAATAAAATCAGCAACGAAAATGAAAAGAGTAAAAATGACTTGAATAATCCAAAAAGAAGTTGTTAATTCGCCTCCATTTATACCGAAATGGTAAATCAAATATCCAGCCCAGACAGCTAGTATGCCAGGGATAATTGGATAAATAAAGGCGAGAAATGAAACAACGAAACAGGCAATGATACAAATTGTTAATAAAACAGTCACTTTATAGCTCCTTTTTAATATCTAGTTTATGTACAGCAACTTTTTTGACTTGATGTCCATCAAGTTCTAATACTTTAAATTGAAAACCAGCATATTCAATGGAATAGCCAGTTTCAATATTTAAGTCAACTGCTTGAGAAAGAAGCCATCCTCCGATTGTATCTAAATCACTATCATCAATATGTAGGCCAAACATATCATTTACTTCAGAAATAAGCACCTTTCCATCTAAAACAGTAAGCTTAGGTGTACGCTTTTCAATCATAGGTGATTCATCCGCATCGAATTCATCTTGAATTTCTCCAATGATTTCTTCAAGAATATCTTCCATCGTTAAAAGTCCGGCAGTACCACCATATTCATCCATAACGATTGCCATCTGAACGCGATTTTTTTGAAGATGGACTAACGTTTTACGAATTGGAACTGTTTCAAATACAGTTAGAACAGGATGTATATAAGATTCAAGTGGTTTATAAATACCTTTCGTTTGATCATGGAATACTTCTTTCGTATTGATCATCCCAATGATATCATCTTTATCTTTTTCGATAATTGGATAGCGTGTATATTTTTCAGTAGCGACGATATCCATATTTTCTTCTAACGTATTTTCAGTAGATAAGCAAATCATTTCGGTACGAGGAACCATAATTTCTTTTGCAACTCGATCATCAAATTCAAAAATGTTATTTACATATTTATATTCGGTTTGGTTTATTTCACCGCTTTTAAAACTTTCACCTAAAATGAGTCGCAATTCCTCTTCAGAATGAGCAAGTTCACTTTCTTTCGCAGGTTCTAATCCGAGTAATTTTGTGAAAAATATAGCTGTACTATTGAGTAGCCAAATGAATGGGTACATAATTTTATCAAATAAAATAAGCGGTCTTGCAAATTTGAGTGTGATTGCTTCTGCTTTTTGAATTGCGAAAGACTTTGGAACTAATTCACCTAATACAACGTGGAAAAATGTAATAACACTAAAAGCAATAACAAAAGATAAAGTGTTAGCCATTGTTCCAGTAATATTAATTTTTTCAAAGAGCGGTCGTAGTATATGTTCCACAGTCGGTTCACCAAGCCAACCAAGCCCTAAAGAAGTGATTGTAATTCCGAGCTGACAAGCTGATAAATAAACATCTAAATTAGATAGGACGCTTCTTGCAGCTAAAGCTTGTTTATTACCTTCATTTGCAAGTTGGTCAATTCGACTTTTTCGTACTTTTACAACAGCGAATTCTGATGCAACGAAAAAGCCAGAAATAAGAATAAGTACAAAGATGAGAAAAATATTTAATATGTCCAAGCGTGTTCTCCATTCCAAGGTTTGGAATAAAGATGTCACCTCCTGCAATTATGTTATACTTTTATAATAAATCCAAATGAAAAGAATAGTCAAAGGAAAAGGGTAAATATTGGTATGTTTCTGTAATAGTTTTTGAATTTGCTGTTATTTTGTCCGCTATACAAAAGGAATAACCCCCTACTTTTAGATTATAGAGGGTTATTTTAAATTAAGGTTTTGGAACACTTCTCGTCAAAGTGTATGACTGTTGTTTGGAGTAGTTTGTGGTCCATAGTGTTTGAAGGAAAGAAAGTATGCTATATGGGATATAGAGTAGTAATAAGCCGATTGTAACAATTATGGGTGAATTTCCGCCAAATTGAACGATAAATTGTAACAGTCCATTTGCATGAAAAACGCATTCCATAAAAACGAATGAAAGAATAATGGAACCTAAAATTGATTTATGATTCGAAGTAAGCGCCAAAAACAATGTATCCACAAGAAAAGAATCATGTTTTATTTCATATTCATTTGTGTTTTTTAAGAAAGGAATCCATTTTTTTACTGCTTGCATAACGATAATCATGGAAGTACTACATACGATGATAAATGATGAGTAGTAAGGAAGGTTTATAAATTGTGCGATGTATAGAAGTAGTAATAAGACTGAACATTGTAATACTACAGTGCAAAAAGAGTAAGGAATCCATTTCAATACAGTAGTAAACTTTTTAAACGAATTAGGTACTTTGAAAAATAAATGGCCGATACCCAAACTTATGAAAAATCCGATCGCAAGGGTAAAAGTAAAACGAACAATCGATATAAAATATATTTCCCATATGTAAGGGAATAATGGTGTTGAATGATTAGAAGTATGTATCATTTGGTTTGCTGAGAAAAAGATAGATTCATGCATCCAATCAACCTTTGGAATTGATATAGAAGAAAGCTGTGCGAAGTTTTGAAAAATGCTAATAAATCCATTTTGATAAGAATAATTGTGTGTAATAAAAAGAGCTGGAATAGGACTTATGGCAAAAATAACAATAATACCAATTATAAATTTACATATATGTGAGCGTAATA